>JAUNTR010000305.1 GCA_030538575.1 Cruoricaptor ignavus
TCCCGAAAAATACAAGCGAAGGAAGGTGGCGATTTGCAAGTGGTGGAATTGGCGGCTTTGCTCCACGATATTGCTGATCCAAAATTTCATAATGGTGATGAAAATTTGGCGATTGATGTTTCTCGGGATTTCCTAAAAACATTGAATGTAGATGAAAAAACGGCAGAGCAAGTTTTGTTCATCATCAAACATATTTCTTTTAAAAACAGAAAAGAGTTACCACAATCGCTTCCTATTGAGTTGAAAATTGTGCAAGATGCCGATAGATTAGATGCCATAGGAGCTATAGGAATTGCACGGACTTTTAATTTCGGAGGTTACAAAAATAATGTGATGTATAATCCTGATATTCAACCAAGAATGCATCAAACCAAAGAGGAATACAAAAAATCTGATGGGACAACCATCAATCATTTTTATGAAAAATTATTATTGCTAAAAGATTTGATGAATACGCCAACAGCAAAAGAAATAGCCGAAGAACGCCATAATTTTATGCTGAAATTTTTACACGAATTTTATCGGGAATGGAACGTAGAAGATATCTAAATTAATTATCTTTGCCCCAAGATGGATACAATAGTTTTTTTCATATTCTTGCTGTTATGTATAGGTTTAGCACTTTCTGTTTTTAGGAAACCTCCGTTTTCTTTGCGGGCGAAGATTGTGCGTATAATCATCGTAGTTATTTCTTTCGGATTTTTTGCTTATTGGTTTGTACAGCGTAGTAGCGTGGTTTTTTTGCAAGATTCTATGACGATGCAAATCATCAACAAACTGCCTCAACCGATGGATATTTATGTTATAAAAATCCGAAAAGATGTGAAAGATGATGCCGAAAAATTTGAGCTGAAACACTTGGGGAAAATTCGCCCAGAACATTATCGATTAGAATATCTGAAAATGGATAACTCTGATGAATACTGGGTTGCAGGCTATCTCGGTAAGAAAAATATGGTGTATTTTTCCCAACATTCTGTTCCGAATAAGAATATGGACCAAGTGTTGGAAATCAATAATTACATCAACCAAAGTTCCCGATTGTCGAATATTGCGGCAAAGCAAATCCAAATTTACAAAGAAAGATATATGTCGAGTAGCGTTTGGGTTACACTTTCTTTTTTGCTTTTGTTTATGAACTTGGTTTTACTTTTCAAGAGAAAATAAATGCTTGGCAATTAGCCTATTAGCCAATTGCCATTCGCATTACTTTTTAGCTTTTAGTTCTTCTTTATCTTTATCGCTTGGGTTCCAGACTTTTATTTCAGAATCTTTATTGATGCCTGATAGGATTTGCACATTTATGCCATCGCTCGCACCGAGTTTTACATTCACTTTTTTGAATTTCCCATCGGGTTGTTTTACCTCTACAAAAGCTTGGTCTTTGCCATTTGCTTTTTCGTATTGTATAAGAGATTCGTCCACCAAAAGTGCATTTTTTTCTGAACTAAGAACCACTTCCCCGTTAGCCGAAAATCCTGCACGAATATATTCGCCTCCTGGATTGTAAACATCGCCTTCCACAGGGAATTTTATCGTGCCACTTTCTTCTTTACCTTTTGGAGCAATCATTGTGAGTTTTCCTTCAAATTTTTTGTTTTGCAAAGCTCCGATAATAATGTTCATCGGCATTCCTTCTTTTAGTTTTCCAGCTTGTGCTTCATCTATATTTCCTTCAAAAATTAAGGAATTGAGATTGGCAACAGAAGCTATTGTAGTTCCTGCGTTGAAGGAGTTGGCTTCTATCACTTGGCTACCAACTTTCACGGGAACTTCCAACACGGTTCCGTTGGCTTTGGAACGGATTTGTGTGGTTGCTAAACCTTGCAATTCGGGAGTTACGCCAGTCTTTGCAATTTGCAGATTTTTTTGTGCAGTTTGCAATTGCATATTCGCATTACGAACTTGGATTTGCATAGATTGTAATTGCTGTTCGGAGGTCAAAAATTCTTGTCTGGAAATTACGCCTTGGTCATACAATTTTTTCTGCATAGCGTATTGTTTCTGTTGGTTATCCAGATTTACTTTTGCGTTAGAAATTTGTAGATTGGCATTGTAAACTTCTTGCTGAGCAGAGTTTACAGATTGTACATTTGGTACAATTCTTAGTGTGGCAATTAGTTGTCCTACTGCAACTTGGTCGCCTTCTTTTACCAATATTTTTTCGATAATTCCCGGCATATTGGGTTTTATTTCTATCTCTTCTTGCGGTACGATTTTCCCAGTTGCCATTACTTTGTCCTCCATATCTTGTACGGTGGGTTTTCGGGTGAGAAATGCTTCGCTTTCTTGGGAATTGGATTTTATAAGATAACCGACTCCCGATGCAAAAGCAACGAATAACAACAATCCTAAGAAGATGTAAATGGCTTTCTTTAAAGTGAATTTATTTTTCATAGTGTAAAATTAAGATATTAGGAAATTAAGGTATTAAGAAATTAGTTGGTTTTATGTTCAAAGTTTCAGATTCAAAAGCCCCCTGTCCCCCGAAGGGGGAAAAGCGTCCAATCTTGTACCTTGGTTCTTGCATATTGTTTTTCATATTGTTACATTGTTAAACTATTTCATTATTACATTTTTAAAAGAGGGGAAATTCTTTGGCTTATTACCTATTGTTTTTAGCCTATTATTCATTATTACTTCTTAATTATTCATTAAATACCCCTCTTCGACTTCGCTCAGAGTGACAATCCAAAACTCAAAATTTTATTTCTAAATCTCAACCTCAACCTCAACCTTAACCTCAAAAACTATTCTGCTCTCAAGGCTTCTATTGGTCTTATTTTTACGGCTCTTTGTGCG
>JAUNTR010000306.1 GCA_030538575.1 Cruoricaptor ignavus
TCGTCGGGCTCATAACCCGGAGGTCGCACGTTCGAGTCGTGTCCCCGCTACTAAACAAAGAGAATCACAAAAGTGGTTCTCTTTTTTGTTGGGATAAATATCGCTTTTAATCAGTATTTCTTTTTCATCAATATTTTTATAAAAATGATTATCACTGAAACACTTTACTCATATTTCATCATAATAAAAAAGCGAACTCATAAAGTCCGCTCAGTTATTTAATTGAAAATAAAAATTCTATTTCGCAAAAACAGCATAACCAGAAACTCCCAGTTTGAAATCCTTATTCTGATTAAAATCTCTATTTTCCTGCGTAAATACATCCTTCAATGTCGAGGAAAGATGCTCATCTTCTATTCTAAAACTCACTTCTTCTTTGGAAAAATTGAGTACGGTAAGAACTTCGTTATCTCCATTTTTACGAGTATATGCTAAGATTTTATCATTGGCTGTTGTGTTCAACAGATAAGTTGTAACCGCAGAATCTCCGCCTCGCAAAGCAGGATTGGTGGATTTCAACGCCAACATTGTTTTATAAAAATCGTGAAGTTCATAGGTATTATTCCAAGGAATTGGGTCTTTCTCAAAAAACTCTAAACGCTTGTTTTTCAGTGGTAATTCTTGTCCGTTGTAAATTAATGGGACACCATTCCAAGTGATAGAAAATACTGCCAAAGGTTTTGCCAAGTCACCATATTTTTCGTATTCTGTACCGTTCCAAGTATTTTCGTCGTGATTAGAAGTAAACCAAGCTCGCATAGAATTATCACCAATATCGGAATATTTTATAAGATATTGTTTCAGTTCATCAAAAGAAATTTTGCCTTTGTTATAATCTTCGGTTTTGTGCATCCAAGTCCAAACATAGCTGGCATCGAACACTTTACCATAATCCGGATTATCGAGTTCATCAAATTCCCCGAGCCAAAACAATGGTTTTATTTTCTCTACTTCGGGTCTTGCTTGTTGCCAAAAATCTACCTCAACCCAAGCTGCGAGGTCGCAACGGAAACCATCTATATTCGTTTCTTTTACCCAAAATTTCATAGCATCTATCATGGCTTCACGCATTTTTGGATTGCTGTAATCCAGTTCGATAATATCATCCATGCCAGAAGCGATTTGGAAATCTCCTGTTTTTGGGTCTTTTAGATAGAAATCAGGGTTGGTTTTTGTCCACACATGATCCCAACCTGTATGGTTTGCCACCCAATCGATAATTACTTTGAAACCCATTTTGTGAGCCTCGTTTACCAAATGTTTAAAATCCTCCATCGTCCCAAATTCGGGATTTATAGAGGTGTAATCTTGTGCCGCATATTGGCTGCCGAGTGTTCCTTTTTTATTCTTTTGTGCGATAGGTGTTATCGGCATAAACCAAAGTGTTTTCACGCCCATTTCTTTCAATCTTGGGAGATGAGTTTCAAAGGCTTTGAAAGTGCCTTCCTCCGTGTATTGTCTGATATTAACCTCGTAGATATTGGTGTTTTTCTTCCACTCGCTTGGTAATTCCATAGTTTCGTTTTTAGTATTTTGTTCGGGTGTTGTACTGTTTTGCTTATTGCAGGAAAGGATTCCCAATCCCAAAATAGCCAAAAGAATCATCTTTTTCATTGCTCTTCAAAAATATAAATTTCAAGCAAATTTAAGGAAATGATTTTAAACTTTTTCGAGTACTGAAATATATCAGAAATCGATAATTAATCCAATCCAAAGATATAATGAAACACCGCTAAAACTCTTGCTAAAAACTCCCGAGTTTGGTTTCTGTAATAGCTTTCGGGTTTGGTAATATCCCGAGCATCAAACGCCAAAGCATTCATATCCTGATTTCTAGCAAAAAATAATGCACGAAGATTGTGGTAACCTTGCGAAACGATAATCACATTATTTTGTTGATAAATTTCTTTGCACCTTTGTATGCTTTGCAAAGTTTTAAATCCTTTGAAATCCATTACAATCGCCTCCTGCGGAACACCTTCTTGGTACACCAAAAAATTTCTCATTGCAGTTGGCTCGTCATAACCTCTACTTTTTTCGCCACTTACGATTATTTTTTTCACTTTACCGTGATGATAAAGCAATGCCGTAGCATCCATCCGAGAGGTGAAATACGGATTGGCATTTCCAGATTTTGTCTTTGGCGAAGTGCCCAAAACTAATGCGGTTTCCCTTGGCGGAATTTTAGAAATTTTGGTGTAAGTTCGCCCATTGGTAAGTGCAAATACCCAAAAATTTGCCAAGAGCATCAGCAAAATACCAACCTCTGCAAACAGAACAAAAAGCCTTATTATGTTGAAAATTTTCCTCAAATATTATCGAAATCTAATTTTATTTTATCTGAAAGTGCAAAAGACATACACGCCAAAATTTGTCCTTTTCCTTCTTCTTTTTCCGTGAGATATTCATTTTCCAAAAGCTCTACATCGCCTTCTACAAGACGACATTGGCAACTGCCACAAATTCCCGATTTACAGGAAAACGGAACAGTAAATCCTTTTATAGAAAGACTTTGCAAAATTTTATGCTCATTATTTTCCAAAACTGTATTATAAGTTTCGCCATTATAAAGAAATTCGATATTGATGTTTTCAACCAAAGGAAATTCTATTTCCACAGGATAAATATCATCATTATATTCCTCAAAAAGTTCAAAATGAATATTCTTTTTCGGAATTCCATTGTTGTAACAAGCATTGGCAATAGATTTTATCATCTCACCTTTTCCGCAAATCAAGACTTCATCCACCGCATCCCAAATGGTAGATTCCTCATCGGTATCGTCCAAATGCA
>JAUNTR010000307.1 GCA_030538575.1 Cruoricaptor ignavus
GTTGCCCTTTCCGTTTTATTCATTATTAAAATGAACCAAAAACTCAGCATATTATTCCTCTTTATTTCTGCGATTTTCCTTTCGCAGAGCAATGCTGTAACCATTCTTGGCAAAACCAACATCAATACTTTTCGTTGCACTAATTCCAAATTTTACTCCCCACAAGATTTTCAGGAAAATAAAAACCAAAGCATCCAGCTCAACGTTTCCGATTTCGATTGTAATAATAGAATGATGACTTCCGATTTTCGAAAAACATTAAAATCCGATACTTTCCCGAAAATGGATATTAAATTCCTAAAATTAGAAAAAAAATACAACAACAATTACGTAGGAATTATGGAAGTGAAAATAATGGATAAAACCAAAATCTACGAAGTTGCCATCCTTCGGGAGAACAATCATATGCGAGGTTCGGGGAAGGTGCGTTTTAGCGATTTCGGAATCGTTCCACCCAAAAAACTTGGCGGAACTATTGTTGTAAGAGATGAACTCGATTTATCCTTTGTCCTGAAAACTTTTTTTAATTAATAGAATAGGCTAAAAGCCATAAGCCATAAGCAATAAATACAATCATACACAACTTTGAATTTTGAATTTTGAACATTGAACTTGAAACATTGAACCTAAAATGTTCAGTTTAAAAATAATTTCTTACATTTATCCTTTCAAAAAAAATATTTACGAGTATAACATTTTTGCTTATGTTTTTTACTCATTAATTAAAATTTTAAAGATAAATGAAAAGAATTACCATCAGCCTTTTGGCTTTTTCAGGAATTGTGTTTCTTAATTCCTGTTCTACAACAAAAATTACCACAGAAAAAACAACAGAAAAAGTGGTCGTAAAAACAGAACCAATTGCAGAAAACGGACTGAATTTGGAGTATATGGATACCAATGTGCGTGCACAAGACGATTTCTTCCATTTCGTAAACGGTAATTGGTACAAAAACACAGAAATCCCTTCGGATAAGGTTTCTTGGGGTTCTTTCAATAAACTGAGAGAAGATACCGATAACGCTTCTTTGGAAATTCTGAATAAAGTTCTTACCGATAATTTCGAAGCAGGTTCCGAAGGGCAAAAAATACAAGCCATCTATGGAACTTTCGTAGATTGGGATAAAAGAAATGCCGATGGTCTCAATCCTATAAAGGCAGATTTAGCAAAAATAGATGCCATAAAATCTGTGAAAGACTTGCATAATTATCTGGCAGAAGCTACCAAAACCAACGATAATCCTTTCTATATGTGGCGAGTAGGTGCAGATATGAAAAACTCTACAATGAATGCCGTTTACCTTGCAGGGCCGGCACTTGGTTTGGGAAGAGATTATTATCAAAAACAAAATGATGCCAATACAAAAACGTTGGCAGAATACACCAATTTTGCCTCTAAGTTATTCGATGTTTTAGGTGAAAAAAATCCTACTGCAACAGCCAAACAAGTTGTAGATTTCGAGAAAGTATTAGCCAATTATCTTTTGACCAACGAGCAAAACAGAGATGCCAACTTGCGTTATAATCTCAAAACAAATGCAGAATTGCAAACATTGGTAAAGAGTGTAAACCTACCAAATTACCTTACTTCTGTTGGTGTAAATACAGATAGAGCAATTGTTGGCGAACTGAAATATTACCAAAAAATGGATGATGTTTTAACGGCAAAAAATCTATCTCTATTAAAGAATTATATGAAGTTTCATCTCCTGAGAGGGAACTTAGGAAATTTGGATAAAAAAATGGATAACCTTAGTTTCGATTTTTATTCCAAATATATGCAAGGGCAAAAAGAACAAAGACCGATGGACAAAAGAGGTTTGCAAATGGTGAACGGCGTTTTGGGCGAGGCTTTCGGTAAGTTGTATGTGGAGAAATATTTCCCAGCAGAAGCCAAAGCACAAATGCAAACTTATATAGATTATCTGAAAAAAGCATTTGCTCACAGAATAGATAATCTGGATTGGATGTCCGACGAAACAAAAGTAAAAGCACAGGATAAATTATCTAAATTTGGTGTAAAAATCGCTTATCCTGATAAATGGAGAGATTACTCCAAATTACAATTATCAGCTCCGAAAGATGGCGGAACGCTCTACGGAAATATGCAAAACGTAACCGCTTGGGCTTACCAAAGAAGTTTGGACAAAGTAGGAAAACCTGTGGATAAAAACGAATGGGGAATGCCACCACAAACGGTAAATGCGTATTATAGCCCATCTAACAACGAGATTGTTTTTCCTGCAGCGATTTTGCAACCGCCGTTTTTCAATTTCAAAGCGGATCCTGCGGTAAACTTTGGAGGAATTGGTGCAGTAATCGGTCACGAAATTTCTCACGGGTTTGATGATGGCGGTTCCAGATTTGATGGAGATGGAAACCTAAAAAATTGGTGGACAGATGCGGATAGAAAAAACTTCGATGAAAAGGTAGGGCAATTAGCTGCCCAATACGATAAATACGAACCAGTGAAGGGAAGTTTTGTAAACGGTAAATTTACAAGTGGCGAAAATATTGGCGACCTTGGTGGAGTTGCCGTAGCATACGAGGCTCTAAAAATGTATTTGAATGACCATGGTAATCCGGGATTAATCAGCGGTTATAACCAAGACCAAAGATTTTTTATGAGTTGGGGAACGGTTTGGAGAACCAAATCCACAGACCAATATATGCAAAACCAAGTAAAAACCGATCCGCACTCTCCGGGTTATTACAGAGCATTTGGACCTTTGCTGAATATAGATGCCTTCCACGAAGCCTTCCAAACAAAACCAGGCGACAAAATGTA
>JAUNTR010000308.1 GCA_030538575.1 Cruoricaptor ignavus
GTTGTAACAACCGTAAACCAAACTATGGTTCTTACTTACTTTGAGATTGGACGAATGATTGTGGAAGAAGAGCAAAACGGAAAAGAAAGAGCCGAGTATGGAAAAGAGTTATTAAAAAACATTTCGCAAGAGCTTACCAAAAAATTTGGAAGAGGGTTTTCTGTGGAAAATTTAGATCGAATGAGATATTTTTACAAAACCTATAATCCTGAAATCTCGTCAACAGTGTTGACGAAATCTCTTTCTTTTGATATTCCAAAAGGACAGACAGTACTTGGCGAATTTGAAAGCACAGATAATCAACGAAATAGACTAAAATTACTCACTGAAAAATTTAAACTTTCGTGGTCTCATTATCTAAAATTAATGAGAATTGATGACCAAAATGAAAGAAGTTTTTATGAAATAGAAAGTTATAAAAATAATTGGAGTTTAAGAGAATTACAACGACAGTACGATTCTGCACTTTATACAAGATTAGCATTAAGCAAAGACAAATCCGAAATTGAAAAACTTTCCAAAGAAGGACAAATTATTGAAAAACCAAAAGACCTGATAAAAGACCCGTACATTTTGGAATTTCTTGATTTACCTGAACTTAACACTTATTCCGAGAACGATTTGGAGCAAAAACTCATTGATAGACTTGAACATTTCTTAATGGAATTAGGCAAAGGCTTTACTTTTGTTTCAAGGCAGGAAAGAATCTCTTTTGATGAAAAACATTTCAAAATTGATTTAGTTTTTTACAATAGAATTTTACGAAGTTTTGTCTTAATTGATTTGAAAATTGGCGAACTCCGACATCAAGACATTGGACAAATGCAGATGTATGTAAATTATTTCGACCGAAAAAGAAAATTGGAAAATGAAAACAAAACCATCGGAATTATTCTTTGCCAAGATAAAAGCAAAGCATTGGTAGAATATACTTTACCCGAAAATAACGACCAAATTTTTGCCAGTAAATATATGACAGTTCTACCAACGAAAGAGGAACTAAAACAGCTGCTTGAAAATAATTAAAATGAAACACCTTCAATCCATAAAACAACAATTGTTTACCGAATATCTTCAAAATTTAGAAGGTATTTCGGAAAAGTTTCATAGGTTGAAAGAAGCCGAAATTTCTACCGAAAACTTTAGTTTTTACACCTCGGTTTCATCTGTGTTTTCAAGCAAAATTGAAGGCGAAAATATAGAACTCGACAGTTATATCAAACATAAGCATTTTAATATAGAATTTCAGTCCGATTATACCAAGAAAATAGATGACTTGTATAATGCTTATCGCTTTGCCCAAGAGCATTCTTTAAACAAGAAAAATATTTTGGAAAGCCATAAAATTCTTACCAAAAATATTTTGAAAGAACACTTGCAAGGCGTTTATAGACAGACAAATATGGTCGTGATGACCGATGACGGAAAAATAGAATATATAGCCGCAAACCCAAGTTTGGTTACCGATGAAATGGAGATTTTTTTTAACGAAATAGAAGAACTTTTACAAGAGAAACTTAAGATAGAAGAAGTGTTCTTTTTTGCATCACTGCTTCATCTGATGTTTGTAAAAATTCATCCGATGAACGACGGAAATGGCAGAACGGCACGACTTATAGAAAAATGGTTTTTAGCACAACATTTAGGAGAAAAAGCGTGGTTTCTGCAAAGCGAAAAATATTATTACCAACATCATCAAACCTATTATCACAATATCCGAAAAATCGGATTTGAATATGAAGAACTCGATTTCGGAAAAGCATTAGATTTTATCTCGATGTTACCAAAATCATTAAATATTAACTAATAAAAATTAAGATACCCAAAGTCCTCCTTTGGAGAGGATTTAGGGAAATAAAAAAATATGAACAACCTACAAAACATAAAAAACCGCTTCGGTATTATCGGGAATTATCCTGTGCTGAACCGTGCGTTGGAGAAAGCCGTGCAGGTTGCTCCCACCGATATTTCGGTATTGGTAATTGGCGAATCGGGTGTTGGAAAGGAATTTATTCCGAAAATTATCCACGCAGAATCTCGCAGAAAACATCAGCCTTACATTGTTGTAAACTGCGGTGCAATCCCCGAAGGCACAATAGATTCCGAACTTTTCGGTCACGAGAAAGGAGCGTTTACAGGAGCTACGGCAACCAGAAAAGGTTATTTTGAAGTGGCAGATGGCGGAACTATTTTTTTGGATGAAGTCGGCGAATTGCCTTTGCAAACACAGGTTCGATTGTTGAGGGTTTTGGAGAGTGGCGAATTTATGAAAGTCGGCTCATCTCAAATCCAAAAAACCAACGTAAGGATTGTCGCAGCAACCAACGTAAATATGATGTCTGCCATACAAGATGGGCGATTTCGGGAAGATTTGTATTACAGACTGAACACGGTGCAAATAGATATGCCCCCGCTTCGGGAACGCAAAGGCGACATTCATCTATTATTCCGAAAATTTGCCATAGATTTTGCTGAAAAATACAGAATGCCCGAATTGGAATTGTTACCCGATGCTGTAACTTATTTGGAGAATTATCCTTTCCCAGGAAATGTGCGACAATTGAGAAATTTGGTGGAGCAAATGACTGTGGTTGAACAGAATAGACAAATAAATTCCGTGAAATTGGCAGAGTATATTCCTACGCAAACCAATTTGCCTGCTGTGATACAAAAAGGAAAAACGGAAAGCGTTTCCAACTCAGAATTTCATTCGGAAAGAGAGATTATGTATAAAATTCTTTTCGATATGAGGAATGACATTAATGATTTGAAATCTC
>JAUNTR010000018.1 GCA_030538575.1 Cruoricaptor ignavus
CCAAAAAACTAAACGAACAAATGCAAAATTATCTTCGGAAAAGAAACAACCCGATGGAATTGGATAAAGCTGTAAAATATCCGGAAAAATAAAATCCAAATTGCATCATTATTTTTTTTCTTAACTTTGTGGAAAGTCACAAAAAATGGAAATTACGAATATCAATCAACTCGATTTAGATAAATCTTATACTTACGCTGATTATCTTCTTTGGAAACTGAAAGAGCGTGTAGAACTTTTCAAAGGTAAAGTTTTCAAAATGAGTCCTGCTCCTGCAAGAATTCATCAGAAAATTCTCTTGAATCTCACTCGTGTTTTCGATGTTCATTTCAGGCAAAAACCTTGCGAACTTTATTTCGCTCCGTTCGATGTGAGAATTCCCAATAAAGATGGCGAGATAAAAACCGTTGTACAACCAGATTTGTGTGTGATTTGCGATTTATCCAAACTCGATGATAAAGGATGTTTGGGCGTTCCCGATTTCATTGTAGAAATACTTTCTCCTGGGAATACAAAAAAGGAAATGGACTACAAATTCAATATCTACGAAGAAGCGGGCGTTTTGGAATATTGGATTGTGCATCCCTCTGATAAAAATATACAACGCTATGTTTTGCGGGACGGGATTTTCATTGGACTAAAACCTGCAAGTGAAGACCAGACCATTACTTCGGAGGCTTTTCCCGAATTGAAATTTGAAGTGAATGAAATTTTTGAAGGATTGGAGGTTCAATAATATTTAAGATTTTTACTGAAAGCATTTCTCAAAAAAAATCTAACTAAATAGAAAAATCACGAAAATATTAATATTAATAAAGACAAGAAAATCCTTGTCTTTTTTTGCGTAAATTTGCAAAATAATTACTATTAAAATCATTAATTTATGTCATTAATAAAAAGCATTTCAGGAATTAGAGGAACTATTGGCGGAAAAGTAGATGATAACCTTACGCCAGTAGATGTGGTGAAATTCACAGCGGCATTCGGTTCTTGGCTTCAAAAAAATAAAAATAAAAAAGACCTGACTTTGGTTATCGGTAGAGATGCCAGAATTTCCGGAGCAATGGTTAATTCTTTGGTTACCGCAACACTTCAGGGATTGGGAATTCACGTTGTAGATTTAGGACTTTCTACCACGCCAACTGTGGAAGTTATGGTTCCCGAACTGAATGCCGATGGTGGAATTATCCTAACCGCATCTCACAATCCAAAACAATGGAACGCCTTGAAATTGCTTAATGAAAAAGGTGAATTCATCAACGGAGAAAACGGAGCAGAAGTTCTAAAAATCGCTGAAAACGAAGATTTTGAATTTGCAGAAGTTGATGATTTAGGAACATACGAAACTCGTGATGATGCCTTCGATATTCATATCCAAAAAATTCTGGATTTGCCGATGGTAGATGCCGAAGCCGTGAAAGCCAAAAAATTCAAAGTGGTTTTAGATGCTGTAAATTCTACAGGAGGACTTTCAATTCCGCCACTTTTAGAGAAATTGGGTTGCGAAGTTGTGAAACTCTATTGCGAACCAAACGGACATTTTCCCCACAATCCCGAACCGCTGAAAGAACATCTTACCGATATTTGCGAACTCGTGAAAACCGAAAAAGCAGATTTGGGAATCGTTGTAGATCCTGATGTGGACAGATTAGCATTAATCGATGAAAATGGCGAAATGTTCGGCGAAGAATACACTTTGGTTGCCGTAGCAGATTACCTTTTGAAACATAAAAACGGAGTTGCGGTTTCCAATCTTTCCTCAAGCCGAGCGTTGAGAGATGTTGCTGAAAAACACAACTCCGAGTACTTCGCAAGTGCCGTAGGAGAAGTGAATGTTGTAACTCTGATGAAAGAAAAAAATGCCGTAATCGGTGGAGAAGGCAACGGCGGAATTATTTATCCAGATTTGCATTATGGTAGAGATTCTTTGGTTGGTGCAGCACTATTCCTGACGCATTTGGCTAAGGAAAACAAAACCGTTTCCGAACTTAGAGCAACGTATCCTGCGTATTTTATGGGGAAAAAGAAAATAGAACTTACACCCGAAATAGATGTGGATGCACTTTTAACCAAAATGGAAAACGAGTATCAAAATGAAGACGTTTCTACCGTGGATGGTGTGAAAATCGACTTTGCAGAAAATTGGGTTCATCTAAGAAAATCCAATACCGAACCGATTATCCGAATTTACACCGAAGCCAAATCTCAGGAAGAAGCCGATAAATTAGCCGATGAGATAATTGCGAAAATTAAAAGTTTGGTGTAGAATTTGATTTGATAAAAGAAAGATTAAAAATAATTTATTCTTTTAGAAGAATTTAATTAGGTTTAAATATTACTATTAAAACGTTGTTCCGAAGTTGGGAAACTATTTTCCTCCATCGGAACGACTCACAAACATATATTGGAAGAATTTTTTGAAAACGAACTTGCAAAAAAGTTCGAAGAAATGATAGAAAATAATGATGAACTTTACTTCGACTCCGAAGAATTGGTAGATATCATCATTTATTATCTGGAACTTGGCGATATTTCCTATGCAGATATTGCTACAAATTATGGACTGAAAATACACCCTAACTCAATTGAAATTAAAACAAAAAAGTTGGAGGTGTTATTGGAATTGGAGGATTACAACCAAGCCAAAGAATTGATAGAAGAACTGAAACCATCGTCTATGGAAAGTGTGGATTTCTTGGTTTGCTGTGCCAAATATTACTCCAATCTTGGGAATCCGAGAAAAGCCATTACTTATTGTGAAAAGGCTTTGGAACTGGGCGAAGAGGAAAACTTTTTGCATAATTTTATCGCTGACGAACACATCAATCTTGGTGATCCGTTCAATGCTTTGAAACATTATAAATTAGCATTAAATAAAGACCCTTGGGACGATTATGCTTTGGAGAATTGTATGGTTTGTTTCAACGATTTGAAAAAGCCTGAAGAAGCGATTGAATTTCTGAATAATTATTTGGATGATTTCCCATTTTCAGAAGCCGCTTGGTTCGAATATGGACAGTTTTATTTCAACCGAAAAAATTATGAAGAAGCGATAAAAGGCTTCGATTATCTTTTAGCGATTAATAACTTGGCGGTTGGTGTTTATGCCAACAAAGCGGCTTGCTACGAAGCCATGGGCAAATTTGCAAAAGCGATAGAAGTTTATGAAGAAATGCTGGAATTGGAATACACCAAAGCATTCACGCATTATCGTATCGGGTTGTGTTACAAGGAGATAAAACAAAATGTAGCCGCATTAACGGCTTTCCAAAAATCTCTGATAGAAGACCCACAATTCTACTTAGCAATGATGGAGCAAAGTTACATTTACGAAGAAATGGGTGCGATGAAGGAAGCGTTGCATTTCGCAAAAGAAGCCACTTTCCTCAATGAAAATAATTTGGATTTTCAGAAGCGTTTGGCGTTTTTATATATAGATGCAGGGAAGTTTGAGGAAAGTTTGTACTGTCTGAAAAAACTGGCAACGGAAGAGCCAAATCGTTTTTATAACTGGTACGCTTACTCCGAAGTTTTGATGTTGATTGGCGAATACGAAGAAGCAACCACCATCTTGGAAACCGCCATAAAAACCCACAAAAGAGCGGAATTATTCTATCAATTAAGCAACTGTTGGTTTCATTTATCAGATGAGGAAAAAGCAACTGCTGCATTAGAAAAAGCCATTGCATTAGACGAAACCATTGCCAAAGATATGCAACAAAAATATCCTTACATAAAAGATAGCTTGAAAAAAATAAAAATACGAAAGAAGTAAACTTTGTAGAAATTTTAAACTAAAAATCCACCTCAAAAATATTTTCGAGGTGGATTTATTTTTATTGAAAAAACCTATTTTTTAATTAAGGAAATTTAACCCCTGAATAATGATTAGGATTTACTTCCGGCAAAGTAGATTTATAGGTTGTATTTATTGCTTTTATAAACTCGTTGGCGATTACCGCATAGCCTCTACCTGTAAGATGCACACCATCTAAGGAGAAAGAACCACCAGTTACAAACGTTGCAGTATATTTTACACCATCGTATTGAATACCAGATGTTTTGGATAATTCTACCATTTTTGCATTAGCATCTACAAACGCCAATCCATAAGCATCTGCCAAAGATTTTATAGATGCATTGTATGCCGTAGTTGCAGTTCTAATCGCTGTAATTTCAGATGGAATTAAAATATACTGGTCATCCAATGGAAAGGTAATTCCATAAGCATTAAGCGGAGCTTGGGCATAAGGATAAGTTGTCGTATTTGGTGCCGTACCAATAACGCTTCTTGTAGTAAGGGGAACTAAATCTCCTGCCTTAGTTTGGCGAGCTTGCCCGAAAGCCAATCCCACAGCATAAGCAGTTGGAGCACCAAGACTTTGTGTAAGTGCTGCTGTAATTTGGGTTGATAAATCAGTTAATGTTTCATCTCTTATCAAAAGTGGATTGGCAGTTGTTTTGGATAGAAGATTTATTCTATCTCCTTGCCCCAAAGCTGTAAGCACTTGTTTTACTGCACCGTATAATACGTTCACTTGGTCTATTGTTGTTTCGCCTGCGGCTTGATTGTTTTTACCAATCGCATAAGCTGTAAGTGGAGCAATTGGCACAGTTGTAAAAAACGGAATATTCTCTACATTAGGAATATTTGCAATCACACCTTTTGTAGCTCCTACGGAAGCCATTCCATCCAAAATACCTTTTATAGAGCCTGCAAAAACAGTTGGGTCTGTAATGTCATTACTTCCATAACTTGTTACATCTTGGTTTCCTGTTTGGTCTGTGCCAACACCTCCTGAAGTTGCGTAGGACAGTACATCATTATTCCCAATCCATAAAGAGAAAAATGTAGGATTTACAGCTATCGCATCTCTCAATACACTTGTTGTGGTAGAAGTCGCAAATCTTGCAAAATAAGGATTAGCCGTTCCCGTACTAATACCAGCAGGATTACCATAACCACTTGCTAAGAGATGAAAAGATTTTGCACCTGGAACACCCAAATTACCATAAGAGCCCGTAACTGTACCAAAAGCATTTTCAGGTCGAGATGGTATAGGAGATAAATCTTTTCCTACAACAGTTCCTGCACCGTCTAAGACATCAACCACTTGCAGATTTAGTTTTCCTGGGAAAAGAAAAGTTCCTGCTGCATTCACAAAATTAGAAAATCCACCAACGTTATCTGGCATTAATGGTTGTGTAAAATCGCCACCTCCTGCACGTTTCATTTGCATTGCAATCATATTAGGATAAGACTCCACTTGTCCATCAATATAAAGAGCATTATCTCTAAAACCTGAGGTTAAGGAATTTCCTAATGCCACGTATCTGCTAAAATCCGCATCGCCACTTGTCGCAACAATCTCGGTTACATCTGTATCGAAATCGGTATTACAGCTATACGAGAAAAAAAGCGTAGATACTGCAATTGCCGATAAAAATATTTTTTTCATAAATTCAATTTATTTAAGGTTATAGTTCAGTCCCAAACCAAAATAAGAAATCTTGGCTTTTGCCTGTCCTGCAAAGTTGTAATATTCATTGTTGAAGGTTCTTGCTTTCGGCAAAGACAACGCTGCTGCCAAATCTACACCGAAGCCTCCAAACTTCAATCCTAAACCTGTGGTAATTACATTTGTGGTAAAGGATGGCGTTTCTGGGATAAACCACGCATCAGAATACGGCGATTCATCGTAATACCAACCTGCTCTACCTGCAATCATATTATTAAATTGGTATTCCGTTCCCACTCTCACAGTTCTTGTACTTTTAAAGTTTTTCGGAGTTGAGGATTGGGTAGGGTCAGAAGCTACATTTCCTACGGGAGCGTTTTCAAAATCTAAAACCAATTTATCGTATTGGTCCCAACCCGTATAGTTGAAGTCCGCAGAAACCTTCCATTTTGGTGTAACTTTGTAGGTTGCCCCAACGGTATATTCGTCCACCAAAGGTAAAGTTGCTTTAAATTTATCTTGTCCATTGGCATCCAACCCAAGTCTGGAATAAAGGGAATTAGAAATATTGAAAGTCGCAGTTCCGTTTTCTGCTTTCATATCCACAGGACTTCTGTAAGCGATACTCACATCCCATTTTTCATCTGGTTGGAAATAGAACCCAATCCCGAAACCGCTACCTTTCGCTTTCTCATCTTTAATGTTCATAGAACCACCAAACTGCGTAAGTGCCCTATCCCAATCTACCTGTCCTATTGCATGGATATAACTCGCCCCGAAAGAAGCCCAAGGTGCTAATTTCACGGAAACCATTGGTTGGAAAAAGAAAGATTTCAAACTCATTTTTTGTACCATTTCTTGTCCGTCCCAGCTGTCTCCCCATTTCACTGTACTACCAAATGGCGTAGTTACACTAAGACCTACGGAAAGGTTTTCTATTGGCTTATAAGCAACTGCTGCATAAAAAGGTGTTCCTACTGGATTATCGGTATTATAAGAACCATTGGTTGCCAAGTTTTGGTAAGTTACTTTCGTCATAACTCCGAAACCGCCCGCAACTACACTCAGTTTAGATGGAATGAAAGACATACCTGCGGGATTAAAAAACGCAACACTCGCATCCTCGGCGTGTGCACTGGTGTGTGCCATAGCAAGTTGTTTTACCCCTTGCAACGACACTCGGAAACCGCCTGCGTACACCATCATCCCTGCGAGTAAGGATGTTGTGATAATTATTTTCTTCATATCTTCGATTATTATAGACCAAATATAAAATTATTTTATTAACATTTATTAATATTTCGTAAAAATTTTAAACAAATTATTATTTTTAGCATTGGTTTAATTTTAATAATCAAATATTATAATCTATAAAATAATGATTTACAGATACTTAAAAATATTATTGAAAAATTAATTATACAACTGTTTAATATTAAACAAATGATTTTTTTCAATTAAAAATAAAAAAAACTCTATTTTTCAGGATTGAATATCAAAATAAGATTTAACATTTTTATAACACAAATTGATTTTTAACGGAAAATAAAATCGCTCAATGCTTTATTAAAAAGTGGTGGTTGAAAAAAATATGTTAAATTTGCAAGAATTATAATTTTGAAAAATATGAGTTGTGGATGCAAAACATCCGGCGATTCCGGTCATTCTTGTGGAACAAAATCTGCCACAGGATGCGAAAATGTAAATATATGTGGCAACAGCTATAAACTAAGCGTATTCGATTGGTTATCAAATATTAAAAATCCGAACCAACGAAACGAAGACGAATATATAGAGGTAAGATTTAAAAACGATAGAAAACTCTTTTTTAAAAATCCGAACAAAATGCCGCTTCATATAGGAAGCATAGTTACCGTAGAATCTAGCCCCGGACACGATGTAGGCGTTGTAAGCCTTACAGGAGAATTGGTGAAAATCCAAATGAAAAAGAAAAAATTCCCTGAGGAGCAAGCCTTAAAAATATATAGAATTGCCAACCAAAAAGATGTGGAAACTTGGCAAACCCTGAGAGAAAAGGAAAATGCAACCAAAAAGGAAGCTAAAATTATCGCTTCCCGATTGGGCTTGGAAATGAAAATTACAGATGTGGAATATCAAGGAGATGGTGCAAAAGCTACTTTCTACTACACCGCAGAAAGCCGTGTGGATTTCCGACAACTGATAAAAGAGTTTGCGACACTTTTCAAAACAAAAATCGATATGAAACAAATCGGTTTTCGCCAAGAATCTGCCAAAATTGGGGGCATTGGTTCTTGTGGTAGAGAATTGTGTTGCTCTTCGTGGCTTACAGATTTCCGTTCCGTAAACACCAATGCAGCAAGATATCAGCAACTTAGCATCAATCCTCAAAAATTAGCGGGACAATGTGGAAAACTAAAATGTTGCCTCAATTTCGAGTTGGATAGTTATATGGATGCTCTTTCGGACTTCCCTTCTTCTGGCACAACTTTGGATACGGAAAAAGGAAAAGCATTTTGTATAAAAATAGATGTTTTCAAAAAGAAAATGTGGTTCGCCTATGCCGATAATCCTGTGGCTTGGTACGATGTGGAAGTGCAAAAAGTGAAACAACAAATCGAAAAAAATAAAAAAGGAATAAAAGCCTCTAATTTAGAAGATTTGGTAAGCAACGATGCTTTTACTACGAAAACTGTGGATTTAATACAAGAAGACAGCCCAGACCGTTTCGAGAAAAAAGGCAGACAAAACCGCAAACCGAATAATAAAAATAGAAAAGACAGACCTGCGAATAATAACCAACCAAAACAAACCCAAAACAGGGAAAACCAAAAACCGCAGGAACGCAAACCAAACACTCCACAAGAGAGAAAACCCAACCAACCGAATAATAAGGGGAAAAGAAATTACAGAAAACCTAATCCACCAAAAAACAATGCAGATAATAATGAATAAAGGTATTACGCTTTTCTTACTATCTTCGTTTCTCGTGAGTTGCAATCTTTCGGGGGAAGATGTTTATATGCAATCCCTGAACGGAAATTGGGAAAAACAAAATAGCCAAAAGTTCGATTTTGAAATTAAAGATGCAGAATCTGCCAAAAACATTATATTTGTTGTGAGAAACAACAACAATTATCCTTATAGCAATATTCGGTTTTTTAGCACGTTATACCCAAAAGGTGAACAAGCACAAAAAACAGATACGCTGAATTATATTTTAGCAAAACCCAATGGCGAATGGATAGGAAGTGGATTTGGTGATACAAAAGAAACATTGTTTCAATATAAATTAAATTACAAATTCCCGAAAAACGGAACTTATACCATAGAAGTACAACACGCTATGCGAAGAGATACCTTGAAAGGAGTGGAAGATTTCGGGATAATGATAGAACCTGCTAAACCGTAAAATGGAAAATAAAAAGACATCTAACAAAAAAAGCACATTCCCTTTGCCTCCGAAAAAAAAGAAAAATAAAGGAACTGGCAGATGGATTAAGTTGATATGGACTTGCCTAATTCTATTGGTTTTAGGGATTTCTGGTTTGTTTTTTGCCGTTGCACAAGGCTTCCTCGGGGAAATGCCAGAAGTGAAAGAATTGGAAAACCCAGACATCTATGTAGCTTCCGAAATCTATTCGTCAGACGGTGTGTTGCTCGGGAAATTCGAGAAAGAAAAAACCGAACCCGTAACCTACAAAGAATTGCCACCTTTCCTCGTTTACGCCTTGCAAGCCAAGGAAGATGAGCGTTTCAAAGAACATTCGGGTATCGATATGAAATCCGTAGCTCGTGCCATCTATTACCGTGGCGATCGTGGTGGAGGTTCTACCATTACGCAACAGCTTGCCAAATTGCTTTTTACCAAAGAACCATCATCCAACCCAATAACCAGAATTATCCAAAAACTGAAAGAATGGGTAGTTGCCGTGAGCTTGGAAAAACGATATACCAAAGAGGAAATTATTACACTTTATTTTAATAAATTCGATTTTACCTATAATGCCAACGGAATAGAAATGGCATCCAGAATTTATTTTAATAAAAAAACCCAAGACCTTACCTTGCCCGAAGCCGCTGTTTTCGTTTCGATGTTAGAGGCTCCCATTGCCAATAATCCACTGCGAAATCCAGAACGTGCAAAACGGAGAAGAGATGTGGTTTTAGAACAAATGTTGCAAACAGGATATATAGACCAAGCCACTTATCAAAAGGCCGTAGAAACACCGATTGTTACAGATTATCATCCAATAAAAACAATAGATGGCGGTTATTCCTCTTACTATAAATTTTATTTAAGAAAAGAAATAAATACCATTTTAGAGGAATATGAAAAGAAAAACGGCAAGAAACTCAACCTTTTTAAAGATGGCTTGAAAATCTACGTTACGCTGGATTCCAAAATGCAAAAGTATGCCGAAGAAGCGATAAAAGAACACCTTACATCTCTACAAAGAAGTTTCGATGCAGAACAAAGAGGACGCTCGCAAAGACCATTCTATGGCATTTCTCAGAAACAAGCAGATGCTATTATGTTGCAAGCAATGAAAAGAACAGGCAGATACAAGCAACTGAAATCCGCAGGTGTACCAGAAGATTCTATAATGTTGGAATTTAAGACCCCAATAAAAACCACACGATTTACTTGGCAAGGCGAAGAAGAAGTAGAAATGTCGCCTTACGATTCCATAAGATACCACAAGCAAATCGCACAAGCTGGACTAATGTCTATGGTTCCCGGAACGGGAGAAATAAGAGCTTGGGTTGGTGGGATTAATTGGCAACATTTTCAATATGACCATATAAAACAAGGAAAAAGACAAGTAGGTTCAACTTTCAAACCTTTTGTTTACGCCACAGCTATTATGAATTTGGGAATGACACCTTGCTCCACAGTTTCCAACGCTACCTTCAACGAGCGTGGCTATCGTGTACCAGGAAGAGGTGGCTCTCCAACGCTGAAAGTTGCACTCGGACATTCCTTAAACCCTGTTGCCGTAAGACTTATGGATATGGCAGGAACAGATAAAGTTATCCAACTGGCAAGAGATTTAGGCGTTACACAAGACATCCCGAGAGGGCAATTGGCAGTTGCGTTAGGTTCATCAGACATTACCATCTACGAGATGTTGGGAGCATACAGCACCTTTGCCAACTTTGGTAACTATATAAAACCTGAAATGATTTGGCGTATAGAAGATGCCAATGGACGAGTGATAAAAGAAGTGAAAAACGAAGCCAAAGAAGTAATGAACGAACTCTATGCTTACACCATGATTGATTTGATGAAAGGCGTTGCAGACTTTGGTACAGCATCGGGAGAGTTAGGAAGAAGAGGCATTGCAAAAGGCACTGAAATCGCTGCAAAAACAGGAACTACACAGAACAACTCCGATGGTTGGTTTATTGGGATGACACCAAACCTTGCCACAGGTGTTTGGGTCGGTTGGGAAGACCGTGCGACACACTTCCGAAGTACAGGCGAAGGACAAGGTGCAAAAATGGCTTTACCGATTTGGGCAATTTTTATGAAGAAAGTTTACGCCGATAGCTCTTTGGGAATTTCGCCCGACGATAAGTTTATAAAACCATCTAACTGGACAGGAGATTGCTCTGACCTACAAGGCTTGGGCGGATACGGAGATGAAGGCGGACTACAAACCCTCGACCAACTGAAAAATCCAACGACAGAAAACGATTCCGAAGGAAGAGGAAAATCTAATACCCAACAGAAAAAAGAAGAAAATATTAATGAAAATATTAATAAAGATTCGGAAGTAGATTTTAATCAATAAGAAAAATAAATATCCTGAATAAAGCCCGAACAATCCATTCGGGTTTTATTTTTTTGAATTTAATATTTTTTGAATTGATTATTTTATTAACTTTAAAAACTTAAAATTTATAAAAAATTATATCTGATGAAATGGACAGAAAATCGTAGCAAAAATGTAGAAGACCGCAGAGGTACGAGTAGTAGCGGAGGCGGACTTTTGGGTGGCGGATTGGTTTCCCTAATTATAGCTGCTGTTGTATTTTTTTTGGGTGGTGATCCTTCTGCAATACTAAATTCAGGAGCAAGCAATAGCTCACAACAATACACGCAACAGAGAAACCTCAGCCAAAATGAAATTCAATTGAATGAATTTGTACAAATGCTAACCGCTGAAAACGAAATTACTTGGGCAAAAATCTTTAATGAAAATGGTATGAGATACCAACCTGCAAAAGTAGTAATGTTTGAAAACGTAACCCAATCGGGATGCGGTACGGCGCAAGCTGCAATGGGACCTTTCTATTGTCCAGCAGACCAAACAATCTATATGGATATGAGTTTCTTTGGTGAACTGCAAAGTCGTTTCGGAGCAAAAGTTACCGAGTTTTCCGTAGCTTATGTTTTGGCACACGAAATGGGACACCACGTTCAAAATCTATTAGGAACTCTACAAAAAACTGAACAACTGCGAAGAAGTGGCAGATATTCCGAAGCTCAGCTCAACAGAGTTTCTGTTGCTACGGAATTGCAAGCAGATTTCTATGCTGGGCTTTGGGCAAGATATTCGGATGACAGAGCTAAGTTTTTAGAACCAGGTGATATAGAATCTGCGATAAGTGCCGCACAAGCTGTGGGTGATGATAATATACAAAAAAGAACGCAAGGCTACGTAACGCAAGAAGCATTTACCCACGGTAGTTCTGCACAAAGAAAAGAATGGTTCTTGAAGGGCTATCAATCGGGAGATATAAGACAAGGTAATACTTTTGACCAATTATTAAAGTAAATCTCAACTTGATTAAAAAACAAAAAATCGACTTCTAAGTTTTTAGAAGTCGATTTTATATAATGCTTTTACTTTTATCTTGTAAACAAAAGTTCACGGTATTTCATCATTGGCCAAAGCTCGTCATCCACCATCATTTCCAAAGCATCGGAGGCTTCTCGTATTTTATCGAAACGTGGTTTTACATCGTTACAATAGGCTTCCGCTTGTTTTTGTCCGCCTTTGGTTTCTACGGCATTTTGTTTTGCTGCAAGCAATTCATCTACCCCAACTTTTATCTGAGCCACGTTTTCAGAAATATTCTTAATTAAATCCATTTGCTCCTTAGCCAAAGATTTGAATTCTTTCTCTCCGAAAATTTCTTTTAAACCTTTCACATTATCAATCAATCTATTTTGATAATTAAGTGCCGCAGGAATAATGTGGTTTCTTGCAATGTCGGATAAAACTTTCGCTTCAATATCTATTACGGTAGAATATTTTTCCAGTTTTATTTCATTTCTCGCTTCAAATTCTCTGTGATTGTAGATTCCCAATTCCTCGTACAATGCTACAAACTTTTTATCCAATTCTTGTTTCAGAGCTTCGGGAGTGGTTTTCAGATTGTTCAATCCTCGTTTTTCAGCCTCTTTCGCCCAGTCTTCGGAATAGCCATCTCCCTCGAACATAATAGATTTGCAATCCTTAATATACTCTCTCAAAACATTAAAAATCGCCTCGTCTTTTTTCAAGTTTTTATCATCGATAAGTGCATCTACTTCTTTTTTGAAAACCTGAAGTTGTTTAGCAACGATAACGTTGAGAACCGTCATTGGCTCGGCACAATTGGCAGAAGAACCCACCGCACGGAACTCGAATTTATTTCCTGTAAACGCAAATGGCGAAGTACGATTTCGGTCTGTATTGTCCAAAAGAATTTCTGGGATTTTACCAACCACATTCAGTTTCAAATCGGTTTTTTCTTGTGGCGAAAGTTTGCCATCGGTTACTTTTTCCAATTCCTCTAAAACGGAAAATAATTGGCTACCGATAAATGCAGAAATAATGGCAGGAGGAGCTTCGTTGGCTCCCAATCTGTGGTCGTTGCTCGCCGAAGCAATACTTGCACGCAATAAATCCGAATAATCGTAAACCGCCTTCAATGTATTTACAAAAAAGGTAAGGAATTGCAAATTCTTTTTAGGATTTTTTCCTGGGCTTAATAGGTTTTCACCAGTATCTGTTGCCAAAGACCAGTTATTGTGTTTACCACTTCCATTCACACCTTTGAATGGTTTTTCGTGGAACAAAATATGGAAATGATGCTTGTGAGCCACTCTTGCCATAATGTCCATTAATAAAGAATTATGATCCACCGCAACGTTGGTTTCCTCGAACATTGGTGCTAATTCAAATTGGTTTGGAGCAACCTCGTTGTGGCGAGTAGTTACAGGAATACCGAGTTTCATACATTCAATTTCCAATTCCTTCATAAAATTCATTACTCTGGTCGGAATAGAACCGAAATAATGGTCGTCTAACTGCTGACCTTTTGCAGGAGAATGCCCAAGCAAAGTTCTCCCCGTGAAAATTAAATCCGGACGAGATTGATACAAAGCACTATCTACCAAAAAATACTCTTGTTCCCATCCCAAAGTTGGGGATACCTTGGTTACATTTTTATCAAAATACGCTTTGCAAACTTCGGTTGCTGCATCGTCCACTGCAGATAAAGCCCTTAGCAATGGCGTTTTGTAATCCAAAGTTTCTCCGGTATAAGAAATAAAAATAGACGGAATACAAAGTGTGGTTCCTATAATAAATGCTGGCGAAGTTGGATCCCAAGCCGTATAACCTCTTGCCTCGAAAGTGTTTCGGATTCCTCCGTTCGGGAAAGAAGATGCATCGGGTTCTTGTTGAATGAGCATTCCGCCATTAAAACGCTCTATCGCTCTATCGCTTTCAAACGGTGTAAAAAAGCTATCGTGTTTTTCAGCAGTTGTCCCTGTAAGCGGTTGAAACCAGTGTGTATAATGCGTTGCTCCTTTGGACAAAGCCCAATCCTTCATTGCCACAGCAATTTGGTCTGCGATATGTCTTTGGATTTTAGAACCTTTTTTTATAGCATCATTAATCGAGTTAAAAGCTTCTTTTGTAAGGTAAGCTCTCATTGTTTCTTCGGAGAAAACATTTTCGCAGAACAGTTCCGATAGTTTTTTAGGAATATCTACTGCGTTATCCTTTCTGTAATTTCTGAAAGGAAGTTCGGCAAGTGCCTTAAATCTTAATGTGGACATATTATATAATTTTGTGTTAATTTCTACGGGGCAAAGTTACAATTTTTTATAAAACAAAATCATTTACCCCTAAAATTTTTAGGGTTTATTTTAAAAAATTAATTTTAAATAGAAAACTTCCATCTTTAAAATAAAAGTTATAGAAACAATTAATAATTAATTCACAAATGATTAATTTTAAATTCATTAACTTTGTGCGTCATTAATTATAAATTTAACCAAAACAACAAATAATTTATGGCAACAAATTCCAGAGCACGCGAAACGACAGAAGCGATTGAAAAACTGTACGTTACTATGCGACACCTTTTTTACAGAGGATTTTTTAAACCAGGGGGCGTGTCGGGCGAATCGCTAAGAAATCTCCTAATGATTATTTCTCCGGAAATTTACGGGTCTATGAATGTTTCTAATAAAATAGAACTCGATGGACTTTTGTACGTTTTAGACCGACTTCCCGAAGGAATAGAAGAAACCGCTTTTGTACACCTAACTTCTGATGAAGGTTTTGATAAAGGAAGTTTTGAAGTAATTGTCCCGAAAAAACGCCGTAGAAATTGCTACCGTATAGACGAACACCAAATGAATATCGAAGTTCTACTTGGGCGTTCCGAAATCTACGACATTCTTACGCACCTTACATTTTTATATATAGAAGCTGATAAAATTAGAAATATCGCTTTTATAAAAGATGAAGATTACAAGCCAACCCGAACTTGGAAAATAATTGAAGAAGCTGCAAAAGGCACAAAAAAACTTAGCCGAAAGGAAAAAGAAGTTGCACTCATACATCTTTCTTCGCTTTTGGGAAGAACTTTTGATGAAACTTTGAACGCTTATAATAATTTTGGGGATGATAAAAATCCTGACCGACTTTTCAAAATCATCTATCATTTAGGACAATTGAGTTTGGATGATATTTCGGGAACAAGAGAAAGAGAAGTGTTTTTCAGTGCAATTCTTAGGGAACGTGTCGGGCATCATTTATTCGGAGAAAAATGGGCGAACAAGGTAAAAGAAGTTTTAGCCAACAATGACCTACATATGAGACCATTGCATATTATTTCTGCCAATATGCACTCGGTAAAAAATATGCTCTACGCCAACGATGCTTTGGGAGAAAAACCAAAGAAAGAGGTAGATTATTCGCTTTACGAAGAAATAAGCAACCAAAAAGAATTGCAAGACAAAATCTTGGTACACTCTCAAAAACAAGGACTTATCTATATAAAAGACGATAGCGGAAGTAATATAGATGTACAAATTATAGACCTTGCAAAAACCGACCTGAAAAACACACCATTTGCCAAAGAAAAATTCTCAGGAGATGATGTGGTTCTGGTGTTCGACTACGCATTTGGTGAACAAGCTTTTGAAATAATGGATGAACTACTTCGCCCTTACGAACACAACCAAGAGGTTTATACGATGAAGGTAAAATCTATTTCCATTATGGGCAAAGCAGGAATTCTTACTGGTGGAAAAGGCGATATTATGATTCCTACTTCTCATATTTTTGAAGGAACGGCGGATAATTACGTTTTTGAAAATGCTTTGAAATTAAATGATTTTCAAGATGATGAACTAAAAGCCTACGAAGGTCCGATGATTACCGTTTTGGGAACTTCGCTTCAAAATAAAGACATCCTCTCCTACTTTATGAACACCAGTTGGAAAGCCGTAGGATTGGAAATGGAAGGTGCACATTACCAAAAAGCGATACAAGTTGCTTCCAAAATCAGACATCATATTTCCCCAGATTTATTTGTTTGCTACGCTTATTACGCATCGGATAATCCGCTAGAAACAGGCAGCACACTGTCTTCGGGAGGATTAGGACTTACGGGAGTAAAACCAACTTATATGATTACTTTGAGAATTTTAGAAAAAATATTACAGAGTAATAAAGCAAAATAAATCCCACAAAAACCACTGAAAAATTTCGGTGGTTTTTTCTTTTGTAAATTTTCATATATGATTTTAAACATAAATTTAAAACTCGTGAAGTTTCAATAATTATACATAACTTTGCCTCATATTTTACTGCGGACTCCTTTTTTTACTTCTTTAACTTGAAATACAATACTAAAAAAATGAAAAAAAACCTTGAAAAAATCTCAGAAAAAGTAAAACGAATATTCGTATTTATTTTTTGCCTATTTGCAACCAGCAATTCTTTATTGGCACAATTGGAAGATGAAAAAACGCATAAAACATCTACAACTATTGCTGACCTAAAACATATGGTATCTAATCAGTCTGCATCAAAAAGACACACCAAACCCACCACACTAAACCTACCAAACGGAAAACAGGAAAATATAATTTGGCATTCTACTAACAATTCGTTTAGTAATAAAGGTATAAAAACTTATTCGGGATATAATGCAAATGGTAAACTTACCGTCTTGATTTCCATCAATAACAATATCATTAGCGGTGTGTATTTTGGAGAAAAAGAAATGAATATTTCAGAAGAAAACGGAAGATTGGTTTTCTCTGAACCTAAAAGTTCAATATGTGGTAGTTGCTCTGAAAACGATGCTTGTAATCACGATTATTTCCCAATGGCTAAGCCCAACGCAAAATCGTCTAATACAAAATCACGAATGTCGGATAAGATGCTTAGGGTTTTTAGGCTTGCTATCCCTATTTCTCCTGAGATTTATCGGAATATTTTTAATCAAGACACAGAACACATCCGAACAAGGCTCGCAAATATGGAAAGTTATATAAATGAAATTTATATGAGAGATTTGGGAGTAAAAATAGTAATGGTGTATGACGAAAGACTCATTTTAAAGGAAACCAATCTACTTGATGAAGACAATGATCTAAAACCAGGTGGAATTACCTCGGTTGCCACAGGTGTTATCAATCGTCTGATTGGTGAGGACAGTTATGATGTGGGTATTGCTTGGACGAGATTAGCCAGTGGCTATGGAGGTATGGCTACCAGAGGAGGGCTGTATTTGAAAGGCACCAAAGGGCGTGCAGTAAGTGGTAACAATGGTAATTTCACATTCGCACACGAGATAGGACATCTTTTTGATGCTTCGCATACATTTGAAACAGGAGGAAAAGGGCAGATATACACAGAGCCTCACGAAGGTTATTCTCTTATGGGATATGGCAGGAAAGGTCATTTTTTTTCGCTACCAAATATAGAACAAGTAAAAAATCGCCTGATGGCAATGCCTTATTATACTGGCGAAAAGAAGCCACTAGACAGGCTCAACTCTGTTTTAGCGATAAGAACATCTAATAATGCACCTCGTATTTTGAAGGAGCTGATAAAAAGAAGCTACGACCTTCCACGTGAAACATTTTTTCAATTTAATATTATTGCGACGGATTCCGATAATGATGAACTGCTATACTCTGCTCATCAAATGGATAGGTTAAACCACGAAAAAAAGACCATCGCAGTTACAACACCCAAAATACCTACACCAAATCCTACCGTTCCTTTTCAACAAGATTATGATGAAGAGATGCTTTGGGGAAACTATAAATTTTTAGAACGCACATCTATATCAGGAAAACGAAATTTTTGGCTCTCAGCAGTAGATTATATGCCATTAAAAGAAAATCATTCCACAGGAATTGATACAATGAAAGTCTCTGTAAATATTATCGGCACAGCCAAACCATTTGCTATAAAAAACACTCTCAAATCGAACTATTCACCTGGGGAGCAAATTGATTTGAAATGGGATGTGGATACAAATATTTTTGGAACAGACTCAAAAGTTCGGATTTTACTATCTTCGGATCTTGGAAAAACATTTCCTTACATATTGGCAGAATCTATTCCTAACAATGGGCAACACACCATTACCATTCCTAATATCCCCATCGGAAATGCAGATGTACAGATGGTAAATGAATTAAAGAATATACCAGCTGGCGTTATAAAAATAGAAGTTATAAATCATATTGCATATACGCTAAGTACTTCTCGACCTTTTAATGAAAATAGACCTAACTCATTTACAATAAATTCCCCAGAACGAGTTTCCATTAAACTAAGTCGTAGTGGTACACTCGCTAACACAACAGAAAATGTAGAAAACACCTTACAAGACATTACCATTGAAACCATTGGCAACGTGGGAAATCCTCCACCCTATAAATCCTTCTCTGTGGTTGATAAAAATGGTATTATAGTAGGCTTTTATTCAGTAACATCTGAATTTAAAAACGCTATTTCCGATTTAGGAGAGTTTAGGATTTATGGCATTGCTTCCAAGGAATCTACCAGTATATTACACAATAATTATCAAGGCAAAAATTTTTATGAAGAGATTTTAAAACCAATTTTGTATAACGAAAACTCTACTCTTATCGCATCATCCGAACCTCTTTATGTATATATTTTAGACAAAAATGAAAATTTAGCTGTAACTTCGGAAACTGTGAGCAAATCTGATATTTCGGTATATCCTAATCCTGCGAATAATTACATCTATATAAAATTGAAAAATAACAATGTGCTGAAAATTTACAACACCTCTGGTCAATTGGTACATTCTGCAACACTAAGCAAAGGCGAAAATAAAATTGATATATCTACCTTTCCACCAGGTATATATCTGCTAACAACTTCATCGGGAAATTCATTAAAAATAATTAAATCGTAACAATAGAAAAAGGCATATTTTTTAATATGTCTTTTTTTATAAAATATCCTTTTCAAATCCTAATTTATATCTTTTTATTTTTTAGGTAAAAATCCTTATCTTTCGCTTTTTAAATTTTAATGAAATGAAGAAAAAGGTTGTTTTATTCCTATCGTTATTTTTAGTAAGTTGGTTTATGGCTCAGCAAACGCCATATTATCAGCAGTTTGCAAAGTACAAAATGAGTATCGATGTAGATGCTGCGAATTTCACTTATGCAGGGAAACAAACCATTACTTACACCAACAATTCTCCCGATGAGTTGAATACCGTTTATTTTCATTTGTATTGGAATGCGTTTAGAAAAAACTCGATGATGGATCAGCGGGTGCAAAGCCAAGGCATTAACGGAGATGGCAGATTACAACAAAATGGAGTTTCCCGATTAGCATCAATTCCTGATGAGGAAGAAGGCAAGCAAAACATCCATTGGATAAAACAAAATGGAAAAACCTTGAAATTTGAAATCCAAGAAACCATAATGAAAGTGCATTTAGCCGAGCCTTTGAAACCCAACAGCTCAACAACTTTTACTATGGAATGGGATGCTGTAATTCCTCACCAAATCCGCAGAGCCGGAAGAAACAACCGAGAAGGAATAGATATGACGATGACGCAATGGTATCCTAAAATCGCAGAATACGATTACGAAGGTTGGCATACATTCGATTATATTGGTAGGGAATTCCACGCTCCGTTTGCGGATTTTGATGTTCAAATAAAAATTGATAAAGACTATATTATCGGTGCAGGTGGCACGCTCGAAAATCCAAATGAAGTAAAAGGCTACACGAAAAATCCAAACATCAAAGAAAACCAAAATGGCAAAGCCACTTGGAAATGGTCGGCAAAAAATATATTGGATTTTGCTTGGGCAGCCGATAAAGATTATACCGTAGAAGAATTTGATATTTTGGATGGGCCGAAAATATATTACGTTTACGAAAAATCCGAAAAAACAAAATATTGGGAAGAAAGCAAACCTTACGTTACGCAATTTTTCCAGTTGATGAATGCCTATTTCGGTTCATACGTTTATCCGTCTTACAGCTTTGTGCAAGGCGGAGATGGCGGGATGGAATACGGGATGACCACAATGATTCTTGGCGAACATCAATCCTTAAAAAGATTGGTCGGACTTATGGTACACGAAGGTGCACATTCTTGGTTTCAGCAAATGCTCGCAACTAATGAAAGCACAATGCCTTGGCTGGACGAAGGTTTTACAAGCTACGCCGAAAGCCTAATAATGAACCAACTTTTCCCACCCGAAAATCCCGAGCCAAATCCGTTTATAGGGAGTATTTCAAGTTACATTAATTTCACAAAAACAGGGAAAGAAGAACCTGCGGTTTGGTTTGCAGATCACCACGACAATGGCAGAGCCTACTCCATCGCCTCGTATGTGAAAGGCGAATTGTTTTTGGTACAACTCGGTTACATCGTTGGTGAGCAGAAACTTTCGCTCATTATGAAAGAGTTTTATAATACTTGGAAAATGAAACATCCATCAGATAGAGATTTCCTACATATCGCACAAAAATTGTCGGGAATGGATTTAAAATGGTTTCAGAACTATTGGATAAACACCACAAAAACAATAGATTACGCTATAAAAAATGTAGAATACGGCGAAACCTCAACCACGATTACTTTAATTAATAAAGGTGAAATTCCGATGCCGATAG
>JAUNTR010000309.1 GCA_030538575.1 Cruoricaptor ignavus
GTTTCAAGTTTCAAGTTCTAAAATTAATATTAGACATTGAAGTAACCAAATTTTATTTAGCAATTAATGGCAACAGTTTTCTATTTCGTTTACCACTATCATCCCTCCAATCGTCTCCCTGATAATCTTTGTAACTGGTTACCATTTGTACCTCTCCTTCGCTATTTATTAAAATATATTTGGACATATCATCTATATTTTCAAATTCCTTTGGTGTAATTTCAGTTAAAAATTTTTTATTTTTCACTCTTGGTTTCGACGAATATTCATTGCTGATTAAGAGGATATCAATATCTTTATTTTTTCTTTTTAAAAAATCCACTGCTCTATCAATCCTTGAATTTTCGCTTTTATCATCTTCAATAAGGATAACATAAAATGACAAATTATGAATTTTTGCAAATTCTAAAGCACCATCTAAATGCAACACACAAGGCATACACCAAATCCCAAAAGTATAAAACAAACTTTGGTTTTTATTACTTTTTGCAATACACTTTATTTCTTCTGCATTTACAATTTTTAAATCGGGGTAATTCGTAGAGTTTTTCACAGCACAATCACCTTGTGCCGATAAGTGAAACGAGATGGCTAAAAATAATACAACTAACGATATTTTCATATACTTTAAAAAATATAGAGGTTTAAAAATTAAATTTCAAACCTCTAATTATACATAATTAATAATAAATTAAAGTTTAATTACATCTAATTTATACCCACCATAATCTCCTAACGTTTCATCAAGCAAATACACCCCTTCCTTTACAATATACTTATTATCTACATTAATATCTTTATCGATATAAAAATCAGTATTAAATAAACTCTTATCAATTTTATTTTCAAGAACTAAAAATGCATTATACCCTACTTCACTTGATTTACCACTCTCTGTAAATAATTTATTTTTTGTAATTACTCCTGTAAATTTACTATCTGATTTTAACGGAGTAGATGTTTTATAAATTTCTACCCAAAATGCAGTTAATTGACATACTCCAAAACCGTTGCAGTTTCTCGATTGTCTCCCTAGACTAAATTCAAAACCTACACCGCCTCCATCAATCTTTGAAGTAAAAGTTTCATTATTCAATAACTTAGTGTAGTTTACAAATGATACATCATTTTTCGTTACCTCTTTCAAAGTTAAATCACTAACTTCCTCATTTCTTCGACACGACAATACTGTAGTAACAGTAATTAAAGATTAAGATTAATTTTTTCATTCTTGTTATTATTAAAAATTTATTATGCTACAAATATAAAATATAAATCTAAATAATACAACTGATTTTAATAAAAAAAAAATAAAATTCATTTTTCACAGAAGCCAAAAAATCAACGTGAAAACAACAATCTTTCACTATATTTTCCTTCTGAAATTTTTCCATTTTCAAAAGCTAAATGTCCATTAATAAAAGTATGCGTGATTTTATTATTCAGTTCCAAACCTTCCAACGGCGACCAACCGCATTTGTAGAGAATATTGTCTTTCGCAATCGTCCATTTTTGGTTAAAATCTACCAAAACCAAATCTGCTTTATAACCTTGTTTTACAAAACCTCTTTTCTCGATGCTAAATAAAATTGCAGGATTGTGGCACATTTTTTCCACCACTTTTTCTATACTGATTTTACCTTGCTGAGCATAATCCAACATCACATTCAACGAATGCTGAACCAAAGGTGCACCCGATGGACAAGCGGTGTAAGGATTATCCTTTTCCGCCAAAGTATGCGGTGCGTGGTCGGTTGCTACGACATCTATCCGATTATCCAAAAGAGCAGCCCAAAGTCCATCTTTATCAGTTTGTGTTTTTACCGCAGGATTCCATTTGATGAGAGAGCCTTTGGTGTCATAATCTCGATTGGTAAAATGCAGGTGATGCACGCAAACTTCCGCCGTTATTTTTTTGTCTTTCAAGGGAATATCATTTCTAAACAAAGCTGTTTCTTTCGCTGTTGAAAGATGATAAATGTGTAATCTCGCTCCTGTTTTTTCCGCCAACTCCACCGCTTTGGAAGAAGAAATATAGCACGCCTCTTCGCTTCGGATAAGATGATGGAATTTCACTGGAATATCATCTCCAAATTCGGCTTTATATTTTTCGGTATTGTTTCGGATAGTGGTTTCGTCTTCGCAATGTACGCAAATCGGCATTTTTACTTTACTGAAAATTTCTTCTAAAATCTCAGGATTATCCACCAACATATTTCCCGTGGAAGAACCCAAAAACAACTTGATTGCGGCTACGTTTTTGGGATTGGTTTTCAAGACTTCCTGCAAATTATCATTAGTTCCGCCCATGGAAAAGGAGTAATTGGCGAAAGATTTTTGTTTGGCAATTTTGTATTTCTCCTCCAAAAGTTCTTGCGTTACAGCATTGGGAACGGTATTCGGTTGTTCTATAAAACTGGTAATTCCACCTGCGATAGCAGCTCGGCTTTCGGTTTCTATATCGCCTTTGTGCGTGAGTCCTGGTTCACGAAAATGCACTTGGTCATCTATCGCTCCGGGAAGTAAATATTGTCCATCGGCATCGATGATTTTGTCGGCTGTATTTTCGGGAATAGAAGATTCTATTCTCGAGATAATATCATTTTCTATTAAAACATCCGCTCGGAACATTTGGTTTTCATTAACAACTGTAGCGTTTTTGATGAGGGTTTTCATTTATTTTACTTTTTTAGAGGTTCTACAAATTTAGTTTTAATAAATGAGTTGTGAAAGTGTTTTTTGTAAGGAGAGATTTTTATT
>JAUNTR010000310.1 GCA_030538575.1 Cruoricaptor ignavus
TTGTTCTAAAATATCCAATTTCAGAAAGATGCGGTTTGGGAAAATCAGTTACAGCATGGTAAAAAGGTAAAAGCATTTTCTGTCCACTTGTTCTTATATAAAATTCCATAGGAATAGCGTTGGAAAGGGCTTTTACTTTATGATACAAATTTTCTTTCATTTATTTCTTAATTATTTTAGTATTTATATTTAAATACTTATTCTTTAAAGAAACAAAATAAACACCTTTTGGAAGGTTATAAATATAAATTTCCTCTAAATTCTTAAAATCAACTTTTTTTCTTAAAAGCTCTCTACCATTTAAATCTATTATTGTTAATAAAGCTATATCATCTCTTTCAAACCGTGATTTAATTACAATCTTATCTTTAACTATTGTAGGATATATAAAAACATCCATTATTTCATTCTTTTTTATTGATTCATATTTTATTGGCTTATTATCTTCAACTTCTTTATCTACAACATTATTCACAATAAAACAAGTATCCGAATTATCAATCCATAGCTTATGAGATGCTGAATTAATTGGCTTAAACTCTGTTCCATCAGTTAAAACAATAGATTCCTTAGCTTTGAATAAAGTATTCGAATTAGTCAAAAATTTATAATCAATAAATTTAATTTTATATGGAGAATTTAGTAACTCAAAATTCCAGCGATGAAAAATTTTATCTTCAAATACAATCTCTTTATTCAATGTCATTAGTTTAGAAATTTTTGTTGCTTTTCCTGCATCTAATCTCCCTGCTCCCAAAAGCCCAATAAAAGGTTGATTGTATTTTATATGCTCTATATTAGCAGAAGTCATTTTTAAAATTGTCTCTATTTCATTTGGAGACAAACATGAATTAGCAGAGAACATTAATGATACTGCACCTGAAACTATAGGTGCACTAAATGATGTTCCTGTCCAAATTCTACTTAAGCTATAATCACCATCTTTACCTGGTAGGCCAGTAATATCAAAAGCTGGAGCGACAATATCAACAGCTTCATTATGATGTGTTGTATTTTGATTTTCTGCATAATTTAGCAAATGTACATCTTTAACATTTCTTGTATTTTCTGCATCTACCTCATTAAGATGCCCAACTCCACTCACTGAAATTACATTATCATAGGATGCAGGATAAATATGATTCAACGGACTACCACACGTACTATCATTACCTGATGCCGCAACTAAAACCGTACCTTGTTCTACAATTTCATTCAATGCCAATTGATAATACTGATACGGAGTACAAGAACTTAACCAACTCATATTAATTACTTTTGCACCTAAATCGGACATTTTTTTTAAATTTGATAGACTTGTATTATTTGATACTAATAGCTTGTTATTAAATCCTATAGATGAATTACCATAATTATTATTAGTGTTTCCTCCAGCTAAACCAGCCACCCAATTGCCATGTTCTCCATTAGATGGAATCTTTCCATCAATAAAATTAATTTTATCTTTAAACTCTACATGGGTAACTCTAAAACCAGAATCGGGTACACCAACAATAATATTATCTCCCTTAGCATAGTCCCAAGCTTCTTTAGCATTAATTAAATCCAAATGAGTATGAGCTATAGGAGAGTCAACTAAATAATAATCGTCGGGAGTATATAGCAGTTCATACTCCTCAGATTCTTGAATTTTTTCATAGTTCACAATATAATTTCTATATAAAGATAAAAAATTATAAAAATCTTGTTCATTGATAAACTCAATTATATCTGTATTCTTCAATTTTTCATTTTTAAAAGTCTCAAATTCTTTTTTTATTGATTTTATTAAAAATTTTTCTTTATTCGGATTTGTTAGAACTACTCTATCATTCGCTATTCTTTCAAATTTCGGTTTTACAGTTTCATTTTTAAATTCTATATAATATTTTGCAGTTTTTAATTGAGATGATAGAAAGCTATAGAATAAAAAAAACGAAACAAATAATATTCTATTTTTCATTCTTTATTATTTGTTGAAGCTCTTTAATTTTTTTATCCTGTTGAATTAAATAGAGGGTTAACTCTTCTATTTTTTGAAGTAATTTAATATTCATCTCTTTTAACTCAACTCCTCCTTGCTCAACTATTTCTTGTGCTGATAAAATTTCTGGAAGTCTTTTATTTTTATCTATAAATTTTTCCAATTCATTCAGAGGCATTAACTTATATTCTTTATCAAATACATAATCTGCCCAATCATTAACTGATGCAACATCCACTTTAATTTTTTCAGTTCTAATTCCTTCTTTTACAAATAATCGATATTCAGCACAGTCTCCACATGAAAAATTATCCGTACCTATTCCTACTTTATTTGTTGTGGATAAAAATAAATCATAATTACCATATCCTGCATTTGGCCAAGGAATACTAAAATTTAACCCTTTATTTGGTAAATATTCTATATTATAGTTACCAAACTCTGCACTTGAGCGACCACTCTGTCCAAATATTAACGTAGGCCCTCCATAGTTTGGAGACTTTCCTGTTATTCTCAATCCCCCATTTACATGAAATGTACTTAATGGTGTTGCTATTCCTATACCTACATTACCCATTCTATAAATCGGAGATGCTATATCTAAATTCCCTGTCCATTGTTGTGAATTAATTAATACCACTACTCCTAATGAAACTAATGTTAAAAAACTTTTGATCATAATTATTTTTTTTAAATTTAAACCTAAAACAACCCTGTATTCTCTCCTTTTTCCACAGGATATTCTTCGGTAAAACAGCCGAAACAATGCT
>JAUNTR010000311.1 GCA_030538575.1 Cruoricaptor ignavus
TCGATTGAACTTTTGTGCTAAAAACCCCCGCCTTCGGCAATACCCAAACCGTTATGCGACATTTTATCCAAAAACAGTGTTTACAATGAAAAAAAATAAGAACAATAATTTTTCTAATTTCAATAATTCTGTTCGGATGGGTGTTTCTGAATAATCTTGACGAAATTGATATTGCAAAAACAAAAAATGACGCTGAATTTTATAGAAAACCAATTTCACAAGTTGAAAATTCAAAAAATTTAGCAGAAATAAAACCGATTGCTATTCAACAAATTGAATATTTAAAAAATAGTAGAGAAATAAATTCAAAAAATGCAATAACTCGGAATTGGTTAATCATTGGACTGACATTTTTGAACATTGGATTACTTCTATCTCCTAACGAACTGAATAAAAAATGAAATCAAAATATTTCAAAATATTAATTGTTACTTTGGTCATATTAATTCCAATTTTTGCTTTTGGAATTGTGAATACAATGGTAAGTTTAAAATATGAGACAGAAAATCAGGCTGATTGTATTTCAAAAATTACAGGAACTAATTTGTGCAAATCAATACAAAATATGAAAATTTATATTGTTGTTGATTTAATTATCATCTTTCTACTTTTAATTTTTAGAAATAAAATCGTAAAGAAAAACGTCGCATAACATAGTATTTGCAAAAGGCGGGGTTAAAGGATTAATAGAAAAACCCGAAGCATTTAGCCGCGCCTGCTTTTCCACTCCACATTTTTTTTGTAATTTAGTTTCGTGGAAAAAGCATTCGCTACGGTTGGTCGAAATTGAACTTTCCGTCCAATTTATCCGCCACTTCGCCAATGCGTTTTCCGTTAGCGGTCAGCTTAGGAACGACCGTCCAAAATCAACAAACGAAAGAAAAATAAAATATGGCAATTTGGAAAACGTACAGAGTTGCAGACATCATAAGCGAAATTTCAGATGAAAAATTTGTTTTGCCTGTAATTCAAAGACCTCTTGTTTGGACAGAGGACAAAATGGAATTACTTTTTGACACACTTCTAAAAGGCGACAGTTTTGGCGGTGTAATGGTAATTGAAGAAGAAAAAGAGAGTAAACCTCTTTTCAACTACAGACCTTTCACAAAAGACGGAGAACTAATTGCTTCACGACAAGTTGATAAACTTACACAACTTCAAAATTTTGTAATTGACGGACAGCAAAGACTTCAATCATTTTTCATCGGATTGAAAGGAAGTATCAATGGTAAAGTTTTATACTTTGACTTATACAGTGATTTCAACACAGAATTTGAGTTCAAATTTGAAAATGACACTCAGAAATTGCCTAAGCAATCAAAAGACAATGCTGACAGAGCAATACCAGAACATAATTGGTATTTAGCAAGCGGACTTCTCAAAAGACTAAAAGACACAAATGACGAAGACCAAGTTGCCTCTGAAATTATTTCTGCACAATCAATCACAGACGACACAAAGAAAACGCATATAACAAAAAACGTTAAGGCATTTTACAAAAACATAATTACAGCAGAAACACTTGGCGTTTCAAAAGTTGTAATCAATAAATCAAACAACGAAACAGCAAATCGACAAAGAATTGTTGAACTGTTTAGGCGACTTAATGACGGAGGAACAAAACTTTCATCGTTTGACTTGGTTGCTTCTATTCTTAAAGGTTTTGCTTGGGAAATGGAAGGCTTTTTAAGAGAAACATTAGAGAACTATGAAGAAATTGGTCTTTCACAAGACAATTTAATCAAGTTAGTTTTTATTCTTCAAGACAACCACAACAAAGAAATGGCATCAATAGACGGAGGCGATGCTGACTTTGCAATTAAAAATCGTGAAAGAATAAAATGCACATTGAAAGCATTAAAAGACTTTTTAATTCACGCAAAAATTTACGATTACTACAAAGACGGAAACCGTTCATTTATTCCTTTGTTTTTTATTGCTTATCATATTTATCATAAGCAAATTGACAACAACGCAGTTTCATCCTATTTTGACAACTACGATGCAGGAAACGCAGATTTCCCTAAAATGAAAAATTGGTTATTTCATTCTTTAGTCAATGGAGTTTTTAGAAGCAAAGGTGCGGGTTGGATACCATACAAAACAGGGATTAGAAAATTACTTGAAGAAATCAAAAATCATAAAAATGCAGATTTCCCAGCAGACAAACTTTTCCAAGTTTACACAAACCACCCAATCACATTTACAACTTCATATAACACAAACAATTTAGACCAATTGGACAGTTCATTTGTGTATTACTTAATGTATGACTTAGCAAAAACCATTAGAGCTAACGATATAGACCACATAATGCCGAAATCAATTTTGGAAAGCAAAAATTACGATTGGGCAAAAATCAACAGCATTAAAAATTTCCAACTAATTGACTACGGAACAAACAGAGGCGAAAAGAACGGAAAAGCTTTTGCAATTTGGATAAACAATTTAGCATATGTAACAAATAAATCAGCATTTGTAGCTTTACATTTAATTCCAGCAGATGAAACATTATGGACGGAAGACAAATTTGAAGAGTTTGCAGAAGAACGAGCGAAACTAATACTGACTAAATTGACGAAATACACAACATAAAAAAGCCGAACCGCTAACAAGGGTTTGCCAAAAGCGGGGCTGAAGTGCTTCGATTGAGCATTTGTGCAAGGTTCAACAGTAGTAGTTCTATTGAACTTTTGTGCTAAAAATCCCCGCCTTCGGCAAGCCCCAAAACGTTG
>JAUNTR010000312.1 GCA_030538575.1 Cruoricaptor ignavus
GAATACTTTTTTTGTTAGCGATTGAATACTTTTTGTTAGCAACTTGTATAGTAACTAACAATAATGTATATTTGTATTCAAATCCTAACACGAATTATATGGCTAAGGCTAACAATGATTTACAGTTTCAATCTTATATTTTCACCGCTTCAAAATACAATTTTAGTGTTTACGAAAAAAGAATTTTATACCGTCTCATACAACTGGAACAAAAACTGATTAATCAAGAGGTATTAGATAAATGCGTAAAAGTAGATGCTTCTCTTTTTGGAGATAAAACATATAGATTCCCAACATCTTGGCTTTTAGCTTCGGGGGAAACTGATGATACTGAACAAACAAAATCAAAAAATAACACGAGATTTATTAATGCTTTAAAGTCCCTACAAGAAAAATTTATAGAATATGAAAACAGCGATATATATGGTAGGGTAGGAATAATTTCTAAATTTGAATTTGAAAAAAGAGATAGATTTATAACATTTAAGGCTGACCAAAAAATTTTAGAAATGATATTAGATTTTTCAAAAGGATGGAGGTCTTATGAACTAAAAACAGCATTCAATCTAAAAAGCCAATATGCTATGAGATTCTATGAACTAATAGGGAATAAAAATAAGCCCATTGAATATGGAGTAAATAAATTTTTAAGAATGTTTGGATTAGAAGACAAATACAAGCGAACAGATGGCTCTCGGAACTTGGGAGCATTAAAAAGATTTGTGATTGATAAGGCAAAATCGGAGTTGGACAAAATATCTCCTTATACTTTTGACTATCGTTTCATTGATAATAATTCTAAAATAGTATTATACCCAATATTTCAAGCAGAGTTTTCTACTGCGAAAATTTACAACCGAAATAAAGCACTAGAGGATAAAAATATATACTCAGTATTATCAGAAACCGAAATAAAAATTTTTATAGAAGAATTTGGATTTACAGAAAGTGGATTGAAAAGTAATTATGACTTATTTAATGAATGTAAAGGTGTTCTGCCAGAAAATTATTCCTTTTTCTTCTTTCAAACAGCAAGAACCTATTTGAAAACAAGAAAACCACGTAAAATACAAGGAGCCGTTATTGGTATTCTTAAAAATATGCTGAACGACTATAAAAGTAATCAAAAAAGAACTTAACAAAATTAAATTAACTACATTTGCATATGAACATATACTTATACATAAATATTTACATATAAGTATATAAATATATAAACATATGTCTAAAATCATACTTATAACCCATCAGAAAGGAGGAGTGGGTAAATCCACTCTCACATTCAATATGGCTCTCGCATTACACAATGATGCAAAAGTTGCCATAATAGATTTAGATTTGCAAGGCTCTTTGTATAAGTCAAGGAACAATTCCGAAATACTCGTATTTCCACCAAGTGAGTTAAATAATATCCAAAATCTTGATTTTGATTTTATTTTCATAGACACTCCTCCTTATCTAACTAATGAACTGCCTAAACTTTGTAAAATGGCAAATGCAATAGTAATACCAACCAAAACAGGAATATATGATTTACTTGCCATTGAGGAAACTATAAAAATTATCAATCAATTGGGAAAAGAAAATATTACAAAAATAGTTTTCAATATGGTAAAGCCAAACACATCTCTAACTTCTGAAATGAAAGAAGCTCTCGATAATTATAATATTTCTGTTGCTGATACTTTTATTTCAGATTTAGTGGCATTCACTCGTTCTCCCATAAACAATAACTTGGCTGATGAAAAAGCTAAATTACAAATGGAAAATCTTACAATGGAAATTTTAAAATTAACACATAACATATAAATATATAGTTATATGTTAATATAATTATATGAATATATAAATATATAAAAAATTTAATATGGCTAAAACAAATAGACTAGGGGATTTTGTAAAAAATCTAACCTCAGAAAACAAAGAATTAACTCCTATGCAGGAAATAAAAAAAGGAATTGTTAAACCCGTTGAAAAAACATTTTTATTATCTATACAGGAAGATAAACTAATTGCCTTAAAACGATTGGCATTGGATAAAAAAACAAGTGTAAGGCAATTGATTAATTATGCAATTGAAGAGAAATATTTTAAGTAAAAAAACAGTATCATTAGTATAGCGACATTATTTAATTTTTCAAACAATATCAAAAATGTATTGATATTATTTATTAAACAAGCGTTTAATTTGAATTGTTGATATTAATTTAACATTTTTTGTTAATTTGTATTGTAGTTTTTATTATCTTTGGAAAGTGAGTTTATTACAATTTCCAAAAACAAAATAATTATAACTATGAAACAAAATTTACTATTCATTTTTCTACTGATCGGTTTATTTTTGAATGCACAAACGAGTATTTACTTTAAATATGATGAATCAGGAAATCAGAAATATAGAGGTACTGATAATACCCGAGAATCAATAGCTGATAATCCTGTAGCTAAAAATATTTTTCCTACTTCGGAAAAGTTATCGGAGGAGGAAGAACAATTTTGGAAAGAAATCCGAATTTATCCTGTTCCGGTAAAGGATATTTTAACTGTAGATTGGTCGGAAAATATTAATGAAAATATTGCCAACGTAAGCCTCTACGAACACAATTCTGTCCATTGGAAATTCCAAGCCAAGAATTTACCCAACCTAAACCGCCAAATCAACATTGATATGAGTGATTATTATATTGGTGTCTATATTCTTCGTTTTCAATTAAAAGACGGAAAAATATT
>JAUNTR010000313.1 GCA_030538575.1 Cruoricaptor ignavus
ATATAGAAGAAAACGTTTATTATCCAACCAATTTCAAATCGGTAAAAGACGAAAAGCCTTTCCTTAATAATATGATTGTGGTTGGGGCAAGCACCAATGATAACGAGTTTTTGAGAGCGAGTTTCTCTAACTTCAATGGGAAAATGGTAGATGTATTTGCACCGGGAACACAAATCTACGCACCTGTTCCTGATGCTAAATATAAATACAACCAAGGGACATCTATGGCATCGCCTGTAGTTGCTGGTGCAGCAGCGGTTTTGTTAGCGTATATGCCAAACCTAACTCCGGCACAAATTATAGAATCTTTGGTAAAAACTGCGAACCAATCTACCGTGAACGCAATGTTGCCAAGCAATGAAAATAACCGTTTCGATTTGATTTCCAGAGCGGGTGGAGTAATAGATTTGAGAAAAGCAGCAGAATACGCTTATACCCATTTTTATAAAGCTGAACCAAGTTCTACATTAAAGAAAACTTCAGCTGTAAAGAAAACTAACACTACTAAAAAGCATCCTGTAAAAAGATAATTTGAAGTGTTGAAAACAAAGAAGTCCGAAAATTTTTTCGGACTTCTTTAATTAAAAAAGTAAATAAACTATTTTTCGAGTTGTAAACTAAAATCAATTAGAAACTGTTTTCTATCATCGATTTATACAAAATAAGTGTCCATTTTTCGGTTGTGTGATATTGGCTTTTAGATTACTTTTGCTAAAAATCATTGATTTATGAATTTGAATAAGGAAATAATGTATCAGGCTTGTTGCGATAAAAATCCTGATTTTGAAGGTGTTTTTTGGACGGGAGTAAAAACAACAGGCATATTCTGCCGTCCGACTTGTACAGCCAGAAAACCAAAGATTGAAAATGTTGAGTTTTTTAATCATACAAAAGATGCCATTCTAAAAGGATATCGCCCTTGCAAAATCTGTAAACCATTACAAGTTCCTAATGAAATCCCCGAAGGAATACAACAAATATTGAACGAATTATCCGAGAACCCAACGTTGAAATTCAAAGATTATGATTTGAGAAATAGAGGTTTAGAACCCACTTCTGTACGGCGTTGGTTTTTGAAATATCACGGAATAACGTTTCATACATTTCAAAGAATGTTTAAACTAAATTCGGCTTTCAAAAAACTAAATCAAGGCGAAAATATTACAGGAATAGCTTTTGAAAGTGGCTACGAAAGTTTGAGCGGTTTTAACGATAGTTTCAAAAAAACATTCGGAATTTCGCCTAAAAATTCTAAAAATGAGAAAGTTATCAATTTAAAACGTATCGAAACACCTTTGGGAACAATGATAGCTTGTGCAGACGAAAAAGGAGTTTGTTTGTTAGAATTTTCCGACCGAAAAGCCCTGCCAACTGAATTGAAAGAGATTTCCAAATATTTTGATGCGACTATTATACAAAGTGAAAATCAGTATTTTACAATTTTAGAAAAAGAATTAGCGGAATATTTTGAGGGGAAAAGAAAAATATTTACAGTTCCTCTTTCACTTGTCGGGACTGATTTTCAGAAAAGTGTTTGGCAGATTTTACAGCAAATTCCTTACGGGGAAACGTGGAGCTACGCTCAGCAATCCAAAGTTTTGGGAGATGCAAAAAAAGTGCGTGCCGTAGCCAATGCCAATGGACTTAATAAAATCTCCATCATCATCCCTTGTCATCGTGTTATCGGTAGCGATGGAAAACTGACAGGCTATGGCGGAGGAATATGGCGAAAGCAAAAATTACTTGAATTAGAAAAAGCGATTTTATTTTAAAATTATTTTTGAAAACAGCCTTGTAAAGCATCTGCACCGAAATAGAAAATCACCAGCCAAACCAAACCTTTTATCGTGAAAAAAGCCAGTCCTGCCCAGCCTACACGTTTGAACCATTTCATAAATTTAGATTGTTCGGGTTGAGGAGTTGTATTGTTTTCCATTTTATTTTTTTTGCAAAAATAACAATATATTATTAGTTTATCCTTTCGTGTACTTAGAAAATAAAAAAAAATCTATATTCCAATGATTATCAATTTATTAAAAATAGGAGTGATTTCATTTGAAATTATGTTATTATTTTAAATGAAATAACAAGTGAAGAACATTGCAACGGCAATAGATTACGCTACGATTTACGATGATATAATAAACAAAAACATATTACTAACGAAACAGAACAAAAAAAAACATTGCGACACGGTTTGAAATTTCTATTTCCAATGTAGAACGAGCTATATCACTAATGAAGAAAGGTTATTTAATTTTCTATCGAAGCCCTTTGATGCCGTGTTTTCTTAGTTTTTTGTACATTTGGTACTCTTTCATTTCGTACTCATCAAAACACTCTTTATCAACAGGCGATTTCCTTTTTAATTTGCACCAATCCAAATATTCATAATATTCGGCATCGTTTTTTAATTTCTTTTCGTGGTTTATGATGTATTTATTTTCTAAAATTTCACCCTCCGATGGCTTTATAACTGGTTTTGGCTTTTTAAAAAAAAGAGTATAAAACGTTTTCAAAATCAAAAAAACACCGAACCCAACCAATATCAACGCTAAAAACATAAGCTTATTCTTTAAAATTTTAAAGCAAACCGCCTAAAACTATATGTTTTAGGCGGTTTGTTGTTTCCTGTTATTTCAGGTTCGTGGAGAATACGGGGCTCGAACCCGTGACCTTTTGACTGCCAGTCAAACGCGCTAGCCAACTGCGCCAATC
>JAUNTR010000314.1 GCA_030538575.1 Cruoricaptor ignavus
ATGATTACGGCAATGTTTATCTTTATAGAAACCAAGATTTCAGTTTTACAAAATATGATTCTCTCGGCAAACAGCTCGGGCAAATGATGCTGACTGTGCCGTATAAAATCCAAAGTGTGCAAAATCCGTTGAATATTGTATTGTTTTCTCAAAATGCTCAGGAAATACATTTTATAGACCAAAATTTAATCATTACTCGGAAAATTCCGCTGTCGAATATTGGATTTATAAAAAAAGCTTATGCTGAAGATTTGCAACAAGTTTGGCTTTTAGATGATAGTATGAAACGTTTGGTACAATACAATTTTCGGGAAAATATCATCATCAATTCCTTTCCTTTTTTTATGGATTATGAGGATATAAAAGATATGTTAGTTTTTGAAAATCAATTATTTATATTAACCGAACAAGATTTTAAAGTTTATAATTTTAAGGCTGAAAAACTATTTGAAGCGAAGGTCGAAAATCCTCGAAAGTTGAGAAGGGAAAACGGAACAATTTTTATTATTTCTGAAAAATCTATTTTCAAATATCTTCCTTATCAATCTGTCAATCAGGTTTTTGAAGCAAAAGATGCTAAAATTGTGGATAAAAATTCCTCTTCTTATTTTGAATTGAAAGGAACTAACTTGTATCTTTACAATCCGTAAAAAAAATAATTAAAATAGATAAATCAACTTATGCATATTGCAGTAACAGGAAATATCGGAGCTGGTAAAACTACGCTAACTACAATGCTTGCCAAACATTATGGTTGGGATGCTCAGTTTGAAGATGTGGAACATAATCCGTATTTAGAGGATTTTTATGCCGATATGAGCCAATGGAGTTTTGCTCTTCAAATTTACTTTTTGGGAAGTCGTTTTCGCCAAGTAAAAGAAATTCGGGAGAGTGGTAAAAATATTATCCAAGACCGAACAATCTACGAAGATGCTCATATTTTTGCTGAAAATTTGAACGATATGAATTTGCTTTCTGAAAGAGATTTTAATAATTATTTCTCGGTATTTCAGTTGATGAAAGATTTCGTTTCTGCTCCCGATTTGTTGATTTATTTGAAATCTGATGTGCCTAATTTAGTAAAAAAAATCTATAAACGAGGCAGGGAATACGAGGCTTCCATCAGTATAGAATATTTATCGAAACTGAACCAAAAATACGAAAAATGGATTTCTAATTACAAAGATGGCAAACTTTTGATTATCGAAGTAGATGATTTGGATTTTGTAGAAAGACCCGAAGATTTTGGTTATATTTTGGAGAGAATAGAAACCGAACTTCACGGATTGTTTTAATTAAAAAATAACTAAATGTTTACGATTTTACACAATGCACGTTGCTCCAAATCTCGAAGTGCAATTGCTTATTTGGAGGAAAAAGGACAAGAATTTGAAGTTCGTTATTATCTGGAAAACCCTTTGGATAAAAGCGAAATAGAACAATTGTTGCAAAAATTAGGATTGAATGCCATAGATATTGTGAGAACCAACGAAACCCTTTGGAAAGAGGAATTTGCAGGAAAAGATTTTACGAATGACGAACTTATTCAGATTTTGGTTGAAAATCCTAAACTTATCGAAAGACCCATTATTGTAAAAGACGACAAAGCGGTTGTTGGCAGACCAACAGAAAATATAGACCAATTATTGTAAAAGGTCTTCCAGTGCCGTTTTCAGCTTTGGAAATTGAAATTTAAAACCTAAGGATTTTACTTTTTCATTAGAAATTCTACTGCCTTTTAGGATGATTTCACTCATTTCTCCAAAGGCGATTTTCATTATAAAAGAAGGAACATTAATAGGAAAGAATAGTTTTTTATTTACACTTGCCAAAGTTTTCATAAACTCTTTTTGGGTTGGTGTTTCATCGGCTACAGCATTGTAAATGTGTTTCATATCGGGATTTTCCACCGCTTCTAAATATAGGTTTACCATATCGTTTATATGTATCCAACTGAACCATTGTTTGCCGTTGGCGATTCCCGATGCTAAATGAAAATCCGAAATGTTTTTTAGTTTCTGAAAACTTCCACCATTTTTCGCCAAAACGGGAGCAGTACGAAGAATGACAATTCTTTCCGAAATATCGCTAAATCCGAAGGCTGCTTTTTCCCATAAATCACAAACTTGCGAGAGGAAATCGTTGTGCAAAATTCCATTTTCTTCAGTTAAGATTTTATCGGAATTAAATGTTCCGTAATAATTAATCCCCGATGCAGAGATGAAGGAGTTCAGCGAGATTTGTTTTTCCTTACATTTTTCGAGTAAAAAATTGGCGGAATCTATTCTACTGTCAATAATTTCTTTTTTGTATGCTGTAGTCCAGCGTTTTCCGATATTAGCTCCAGCAAGATGAATGATACAATCTACATTATCCAAAGCCTCATCATCTATTATTTTATTTCGATAATCCCAGAAAAAATCGTTTTCCTGTTTCGGTGTTCTACGAACCAAAACTTTCACTTGGTGTCCTTTTTTCCTTAATTCGTTGATGAGCTTTGAACCGATGAGTCCACTTCCGCCAGAGATTAGAATTGCCATTTTTACAACATTATTACGCCTTCTATTCCTGCAACTTTTTTGTAGAGGTCTATCACTTGGTTGGCATCCATTACAAAAGCTAAAATGCTGGTAGATATGTATTTACCGTTTTTGCTTTCTCGTGTTGAGATGGTGTATTGTATTTTATCAAAAACTTGGTAGA
>JAUNTR010000315.1 GCA_030538575.1 Cruoricaptor ignavus
TTATTTTTGTAGCTCAATAATAATTTTATGTCAGATATCATCCAGCTTTTACCCGATTATGTTGCCAACCAAATTGCTGCCGGAGAGGTGGTGCAAAGACCGGCTTCCATAGTGAAAGAATTGCTGGAAAACGCCATAGATGCCCAAGCTACAAAAGTAGAATTGATTGTTCGAGATGCCGGTAAAAACCTGATACAAGTCGTGGATAACGGGATAGGAATGTCCGATACCGATGCCAGAATGGCGTTTGAAAGGCACGCTACATCTAAAATCCGAAGCACGGAAGATATTTTCAAAATTGCTTCCAAAGGCTTTCGAGGCGAGGCTTTGGCTTCCATTGCTGCGGTTGCACAAGTGGAACTGAGAACCAAACAACACAATACCGTAGCAGGAACCAACATCTATATTGAAGGTGGCGAACTGAAATTTCAAGAGCCGATACAAACCGCAGAAGGCTCCAGTTTTTCGGTGAAAAATTTGTTTTATAATGTCCCTGCACGACGCAAATTTCTGAAGAATAATAATGTGGAATTTCGCCATATTATAGATGAGTTTCAGCGTGTGGCATTGGCACATCCTGATTTGGAATTCGATTTGTTTCATAACGACGAGATTGTTTTTAAATTAAGAAAATCTACGCCTATACAGCGTGTGGTAGAGATTTTTGGGCGAAAACTTCAACCGCTTCTTATTCCGATAAAAGAGGATTTGGATTGGATAAAACTCAGTGGATATGTTGCCAAACCCGAAGGTGCAAAAAAAACTCGAGGCGAACAGTTTTTCTTTGCCAACAACCGATTTTTCAAAAGTGCTTACCTTAATCGTGCTGTGCAAGATGCCTTCGAGGGTTTGCTTTTGCCAGGATATACGCCGTCTTTTTTCTTGTTTTTAGAAGTAGAACCCGAGAAAATAGATGTGAATATTCATCCTCAAAAAACGGAAATAAAATTCGAGGACGAGGCTCTTATTTTTGCTTTGCTTCGTTCTACGATAAAAAAAGCGTTGGGAATTTACAACATCGCTCCGAGTTTGGATTTTGATAGAGATCCGAAAATGGATGAGTTTTTTAAACCTCAACAACCTTCGGGAAGTGCGATGAATATTAAGGCAAGCCAAGTTTCCGTAAGTCGGGATTTTAATCCTTTTGCTTCAGAAAAAAAACCGTCTTCGGGAGAGATTGTGAATTTGCAGGAACTCTACGAACACAATGTTTCGGCAGAACCTTCTAAAATTAATTTGTTTGAAGATGAGGATTTCGATGAGGATTTGATGAGGTTGCCCAACGGTTATTGGCTCTTTAATAAAGGCGATAAAACGCTGATGATGGATTTGGGAAGAATGCACAGAATTGTGGTAGCTGATAGAAATAAAGGCAAAAAACGAAGTACGGATAGCCAACATTTGCTGTTCTCTTTGGAATACCATTTGAATGAAATTGAAAAAAATAAATACAAATCCATAAAAAAATACTTGCCAACTTTGGGCTACGAAATGCATATTGCACAGGATAATGTTCTGCGGATAGATGCCGTACCCGAAGGTTTGAAAGAAACACAAGTGATAAAATTTTTGGAAAATTTGTTTGAGATTTTGGATTACAGAACCGAAGAAGATTTTATGCAATATTATGATTATCAATGGAATAAAATGAACTCGAAATCTCGATTTGATTTTATATACAAACACGATGCAGAAGAATTGCTGAAAGAATTTACAAAACTGGGATTTCCCAATTATACACCCAATGGCAAAAAATGCTATATAGAATTGCCGTTGGAAGAACTAAAAAATAACTTTTAAAATTATGTTCCGAAACATACCTCCCATTACAAAAAATATCATCATCCTAAATGTGCTGATGTATTTGGCAGCTAACTTTTTATTCAGCGGATATCTCTATAAAATTTTACCAGCTTTTTATCCTTTTTCACCCAATTTTCATTCTTGGCAAATTGTAACGCATATGTTTATGCACGCTCAATTTTACGGTGGAGTAGGGCTTACGCATATTTTGTTCAATATGTTTACGTTGTGGAGTTTTGGTCCGGTTTTGGAGCAAGTGTTGGGCGAGAAAAAATTTCTATTGTTGTATTTCCTTAGCGGATTGGGAGCGTTTGTTTTGTTTAATATTTGGAATTTTTATGAAATCTCACAGATTACCAATCAGTTGCATGCCATTGGAGTTGATGTTTCGGAGATTTTCAGAATGTCGGATTTGAACTATGAAGGCGAAGCAAGAATAGATACTAAAACTGATGAAGGATTAGTATTGAGCAAAGAATTATTCGCATCATTACAAACCCCAATGCTCGGAGCATCGGGAGCGATATTCGGTGTAGTTGCGGCTTTTTCTACCTTGTTCCCAAATGCTAAACTGATGTTCCTTTTCATTCCTTATCCTATAAAAGCCAAGTATATTTTGCCGTTTGTAATTGTTGTTTCTCTGTATTTGGGTTTTAGCGACAAAATGCCTGGCATTGCACATTTTGCCCATATTGGCGGAGCAATCACGGGATTTTTAATTGCTTGGACTTGGCGGAAAAATCATCCTCAAATTTATTGATGTTTTTGAGAATCAAGATGCAAGAGCCAAGAATCAAGAATCCTCTTCGGCTTCGCTCAGAGTGACAACCCGAAATTCAAGGTTTTAAGTTCAAAATTCAAAGTTGTGAATGATTGTATTGC
>JAUNTR010000316.1 GCA_030538575.1 Cruoricaptor ignavus
AAATGTACGGTCGCTCCGCTTTCCTTTTCTTTGGCATTGATAACGGCATTATGCACATTCATTCCCCACATTCCTTTTCCTCCGAATTTCGGAAGAAGTGATGGATGAATGTTAATCATTTTCCCACCAAATTTCTCGGTAAAATCCTGACTAAGAATAGATAAAAAACCTGCAAGCACAATTAAATCCACATTTTCGGGTAAATGCTTTTCCAAAGTTTCGGAGAAGGATTTTCCTCTTTTAATTAAGATATTTTTTATTCCCGCTTGCTCGGCTCTTTGCAATCCAAAGCATTCTCTATCAGCAACTACAAGGCTGATTTTGGCATTGGAAATTTCCCCTGAATTAATGCAATCGATAATCCTTTGAAGATTAGTCCCTCCTCCCGAAACTAAAATAACGATGTTTTTCATAAGTTGAATTTAAGAACCAAGATAAAAGATACAAGAGCCAAGATTCATCTTTTATCTTTTATCTTGCATCTTGGCTCTTGTATCTATTCATCTAATTAAGAATTATTTTCTCTTCTCCTTCTGTTATTTCGCCGATTTCGTAGGCATCGCTAAGGATTTCCAAACATTTTTCGGCGTGTTTTTCATCAACCACAATTACCATTCCTACACCCATATTAAATGTGCCATACATCTCGTTTCTATCGATATTTCCACGCTTTTCCAATTCCAACATAATCTGTGGAATTTGGATTTTTTCGGTATCAATTGCTGCACATAAACCATCGGGAATAACTCTCGGTACATTCTCTATCAATCCGCCACCTGTAATATGGGCAATCCCACTGAGTTCCACATTTTCCAATAATTTATGAATTGGGTTAAAGTACAATCTGGTCGGTTCTAAGAGCGTTTCGTAAAGTGGTTTCCCGTTGAATTCCTCATTAAAATCAGGGAAAACTTTTCTCACCAAAGAAAAACCATTGCTATGAAAACCCGAACTTGGCAATGCAATAATCTTATCTCCTTTCTTTATTTTAGAGCCGTCTATAATCTCATCTTTTTCTACAATACCTACGCAAAAGCCCGCTACATCGTAATCTCCGGGTTTGTACATTCCTGGCATTTCGGCAGTTTCTCCACCGATTAATGCACAATTGTTATCCTTGCAAGCCTCTGTAATTCCCAAAACGATTTCCGCTGCAATGTCGGAATCCAATTTTCCACACGCCAAATAATCCAAGAAAAATAGAGGTTTTGCACCATGGCAAAGAATATCGTTGGCACACATCGCAAAGCAATCTATCCCAATCGTATCGAATTTTTTGGAATCTATGGCGATTTTCAGTTTTGTACCAACACCGTCTGTTCCACTTACGAGAACGGGATTTTTATAACCAGCGATTTGGTAAAACGCCCCAAAACTTCCGATGCCATTCAGCACATTTTCGTTGTGGGTTTCGCTTACTGCTTTTTTTATTTTATCTACGGTTTTGTAGCCTTCTTCCTTATCTACACCTGCGGATTTGTATGTACTCATTAGATTTATTTTTACTGGTTTCTTATTTATATAATTTTTAAATGCTCAAATATTTAAATTTTTGAATGTTTAAATCTTCAAATTCTTAAATCTTCAAATAAAAAAAAGCCGCAATCGTACAGATGTCGGCTTATCACTAAATTTTTGCGTAGTTTTTATTTCCAAATTTTTGGAGTTTTATCTTATCGAAAAAAAAATTACGCATTATCACTTTTTTAGTTCAGATTTTATTTTTGCGAAAATAAGGATTTTTATTTTCATTTAAAAATTATTTTCATTTAAAAACAACCTATCATATTACATTAATTATAATTAAAACGTATCCCTTTATTTTTATTAAGTAAACCATTGTATTGAAATAATTTTCACGCAGTAAAGCCATTTTTTAATTCATTTTATTTCCCAAGTATTTCGTTGTTTTTATCTACATTTGCGAAAAATTTAGAAATATGGCTTCAGGTTTTTTTGCAATCCTCGATGATATTGCTGCACTGATGGACGATGTGGCGGTTACTTCCAAAATTGCGACCAAGCAAACGGCAGGTATTTTGGGCGACGATTTGGCTGTAAATGCCGAAAAAGCGACTGGATTTCTCTCTTCTCGGGAAATCCCTGTTCTGATGAAAATTATGAAAGGTTCTTTCATCAACAAACTGATTATCGTACCGATTGCTTTTCTTTTGCAAATTCTTTTTCCGCCTGCAATCAAAATTATTTTGGTGATTGGTGGTCTTTATCTCGCTTTTGAAGGCGTGGAAAAAATCATAGAATTTCTGTTTCATAAGAAAGAAGAAAAACATAATTCTGAGGAAATAATCTCCGAAGATAACAGTATAGAAACTGAAAATGCAAAGGTGAAATCTGCGATTACTACGGATTTTATTTTATCAATAGAAATTGTGATTATCGCTTTGGGAACGGTTTTAGATAGGAGTTTGACTCTGCAAATTATTACAGTTTCTATTGTTTCCATTTTGGCAACAGTTGGAGTTTATGGCATCGTTGCTTTAATTGTAAGAATGGACGATGCGGGATATTCTTTAATTAAAAAATCTAAAAACAAAGGCTTCTTAGCAAGACTTGGTAGTCTTTTGGTAAAGGCTCTGCCAATCGTGATAAAATCGCTTGGCGTGATTGGAACCATCGCACTCATTTTAGTTGCAGGTGGAATTTTCGAGCATAATATA
>JAUNTR010000019.1 GCA_030538575.1 Cruoricaptor ignavus
TCTTTCCCACATTTCTGTAAAAAACAAAAAGGGTAACCCTTTGGGATGCTTGCTGTTGTTTGTCATATTACGTTTTCATTTTTTTTCAAAAATAGGCTTTATTCCGCTAATTTGAAAATTTTTATTGAAAAAACCTTTATGGTCTGAAAATTATGAACAAAAAAATAATATTATTACGGTTGAAAATAAGAAAATAATAATCGGTTTTATTATTCAAAATAAAAAGGCAGGAGTTTATATCCCGCCTTTACATAAAATATCAATAAAAAACTATTTCACAATAAACCTGAACTGGTATCTGTCTTCTGTATTATAAATGATAATCGTATAAATCCCGTTTGTGGCATTTTTCATGAATACATCAAATTTATAATCTATCGTTACATTTTTCTGCTCATGCACAAGTCTTCCCGACATATCGTAAATCATAATATTAGACAATGGCATTACTTTATTCGTAAATATGGTAAAGTGACCATTATTAGGAACAGGAGCGACTTTAACCGACTTTTTGACTGGTAAATCTGCAGTATCTAAAGAACTGCCATTTTCAAGTACATCTACATTTTTAACCAAAGTTGCAGTACAACCTGCTGGCGTTTGATATTTTAGTACCAGAGATTGCTGTCCTACTTTTTGCCATTTCACATTTACGGTATTGCTCTCTGATTTTTGTATTTCTCCATTTATGGCAATCCAATCATACTTGTGCATATTATCTGTAGCTTTGTAGGTAATAGTTTCTCCGATAACTGGGTTTTCTTTCCCATCTATATTTATTGCTCCGAAGGATACCACACCAATTACAGACTCGTATTTTGTACTTCCTACCAAGCCAGAAAGTTTTTTGGAAATTTTAGTTCTATCTATATTAAGTATGGCTTCTTCCCTATTATCGGTAATAAGGTTCTCAATAACGTAATTACTATCGTCTATTTTCTTAATACTTATCTGATTCTGTGGAACAACTACGCCCGAAGATGTAACAGTAATTGCTTCTTTTGTAAAATCTAATATCGGTTGAGAAAACTTAACGTTTACATAATCGAATCCTGAACATACATCATTAAGAAGTTTCACTGGCTCTACTGTTACATCAAAATCTGTGTTATCTATGTAACCATTCAGATAGATTGGTTCTGATATATTACCTGATTTATCGTATCCTACTACTTTAAACCTCTTAGAACCTGAAACGCCATTTACAGGGATGGTATAAGCACCCGCAACAGTTGTTTCTACGGTTTCTATAAGTATCGGCTTAGTTGCTTGCATTTCGTAAACTTCGATATTAAGATTATCTTGAAGTGTTTCAAATGCAAGTTTTACCTCTCCTGATGTAATATTATCAGTTGAAGAGATTCCTTTATCCGGCATCAATCTCAAATTGCTTACCGCAGAAAGGTTTTGACGATTTACTTGCCATTGATATTCTTTCTGACCAGAACCAATGTTTTCATTTTCATTTTTGAAAGAAGATTGATTGATGATTAATTTATAAGAACCATTCTGCGAAGTATGATTAAATAAATTGGTAACGATATACGTGGTATCATCCTGATTACTAAGGTGTAATTCTACAGGCAATTTTTGGTTATCTCTAAATAAACTAATAGCCGAAGCCTCAAACCCTGAAACTAATTTTTCGTTAAGCTTAATTTCAAAATCAGTAATATGCTGAGTATGAAGTGCACCTTGATACCAAGGCGTGATGCTTGTAACTTGAGGAATTGTAGTATTTACCAGCCATTTATAAGACTGTTCAGCAATACCTTTTATACCTTCTACAGAACTGATTTTATCTGTACTGATTTTAATGATATATTCTGCATCATCTGCATTATATTCCTGAATACCACTTATCGCATAGGTGTAATCATCTTGTTTTCTGATTATTACATTTGGAATAGCTTTATCATTAATGGTTATTTTATCTGCAGTAAATTCTTCTGAACGAATTTTCTTATTGAAGATAACAGTTACTGTATTAAGAGGCTGCTTTTTTAGCTGATCGGTTTTAAAATCCAGAATACCCAACTCGTTAATAAATTGTATCCAACTGATTTTTTTACCATTAAGACCTTCATTGCCAACCATATCCTTAATTCCCAAAGTATTCACGGTAAGCTGATAATAACCGGATCTATCAGTCAATCCTTTTAATGAAATGGAGTAAGTAGTAGCATCTATCTTACCAATCAAGATATTATCCGATGGAAGCTTAGCCCCTTGGTAAATTAATTCAATGTTGTTATTAGTGAAAGTATTGACATCAATTTCTTTATTAAATCTTACTTTCACCGCTTCTACTGATTTCGGTGAATTTTCAAGAGGAACATCTTCAAATGCTATTACCTCAGGTAAATTACCGTCTGCTGGTTTGTAATGCAATGTATAAGTTGTAGGCTCTGATATATAATCTAATACATGAAGGTTGTGTTCATATTTAGGATTCAAGCCATCTTTTAGTGTAACATGAGTTTGCCAGAAATTATTCAGTGGTATTTCCTTTTGGTCATTATCCCTTACAATACGTTCCAACTTGTAGATGCCAGCTCCTGGATCATCTGTCAAACCATAATTCCAACCTGTAGAATATGGTTTCATTATAAGTTTAACAGCTCTTTGCGAAGAGGTTACTTTTTCAGAATTTTGCAATGATTCTGCTTTGAAAACTTCTTCGGATGTTCCGTTGGACAAATAAAGTCTGTCGGGTGTATCATGTGCATCTGCAATGCCGTTTACCAAAAAGTCCGAAATATTGTCTGCACCATCTCTGTAGTCTTTAACACTCTTTATTAATTCATGAATATAAGTTGCTTTTACAAGGCTAAGTTTACTATTACCAAAACTGCTGGCATGGTTAACTTTTACGTCGTAATGAACGAAGTGTCCCATCAACGAACTTGTAAACCACCACTGCCCAACAGCTGATGTTTTAGGAGGAATGCTACCAAAATTTACGTTCAGTAATCCAAGTTCCATTGGTTGATTATTCAAATTACTACCAATCATATTGAAATCTATCGCCAAGCCTTTTTCATTTTCTACAATTTTTGGCTGCATAGATTCCACATTTACGTTTTTGGCTTCGCCATAACCATCATTCTTTATCATTAGCGATAATTCTGCAGGGATTATAGGTTCTACCTTATCTTCTGTTAAAGGATCATCGCCAAGGATATTTCTCTGCATAAAGTAATGCAACTCCAAATCTGGGCTTGGATTTACTTGTAGTGTAACAGGCTGAAGCGTTACGAAAACCCTCTCATTAATTTCAGCATCGAAATAAGAAAGAATTCCGCCAAAGTTATAGGATTGTGGCACCTGTGGTGCGGCCTCCTTAGTTGGGATAAAGAGTGCTTTCCCACTACCTTCTTCACCTGCGGATACTAAACCTGTTCCGTTGATAAATGCATCTTTATTAATTTGGAAAAGAGCAGTTTTGTTTTCTCCGTTATCATCTGTAACTATCAAATCTAGGTTAATGTCTTTTACTTCTTTAGAACTGCTGTTATTAATTCTTAAAGTTCCTTCAAAAGCTTCCCGTGTCATGGTCATTTTCTGTGGAAATTCAAGAGAAACAGTGGCACAAACAGAAGCTCCTTCTTCTTCTTTTTCTTTTTGGAATTTCTCTATATCAGCCATATTAGAAGTGTACAATTCTTGAATGGAAACAAACCCTCTCTTAGTTAAATATTGGCTAAATACATCTGTAGTATTATCGTAATAATCTAACTCTACTTTATCAATAATATTAGGATAATTGGCATTTGGAGATAAGATTCCTTTACCCCAAGCTTCCAAAGTAGTATTCCATCTATCAGCAAAAGTTCCTATAAAATTCTCTGATATTCCGTTGGCGACAAAGATAGCATTGATATTAGCAATATCCTGAGGACTTAATCTTTTTTTATTATCGATATAATCTGCTAAGTTTTCTAATACAACGTATAACTTTTCCTCGTCATCTACAATATCCCAATCGGAGAGGTAAGCATTTATTTTATCAAATCTTGCTTCTTGTGCCAGAGTAAACATTACAAAATCATTGAACAAATTATCCCAGTCTTTTTCAGGATTAGAAATTAGGAAGTCGTCTATATTTATTTCATAAGATGAATCTTCGTTTGCAAATAATGTTTTACCAGTTTTGGGATTATCATTTCCTTTTTTATTTCTTTTTTTGAATAAATAATCGCAAAGTTTTATCTGCGGAAATCCAGAAATTTTAGGTGTTTTTGTTTTCATTCCACTTAGACATTCAAGAATTGTGCAAGCTATCTCTCCTGGACACTCAACTTTTTTTATCGTTTTTTTAACAGCATTTTCACAATTTTCTATAGCATATAATATTCCCAAAAAATCTTTAATTGTTAAGATATCTAATCCGCAAAGAATATAATTAATAATAACTGTCTGTGGCATGCATTTAAAAAACGTCTGTATAATTTTCTTAGTACAAGGATCGCAAAGGTCTAAAGGAGTAAAATTAGTTGCCGTTGCGGTTGCGTAATCTCCACCTGCCCAGCCACAATGGGTTGTACAATAAGGAGATCCTACACCACCAATACCTCCACCAATAGGTGTTCTGGTAGGGTTTTTACAAGATATACTTACATACATCTCATAAGAAAATAACTTTTCGTCTTCACCTCCACACGGATATTCTGCTTCTAACAGTACGTTACCAGAAAAACAAACTTTACTATCACGAGCCGAAAGTTTACCCGATGTAGTTTCTGTATTTGTTAACAAAACGGGAATTACAATACTTGATTTAGCATTCAGCACTTCCATTGAATTAATCAAAGGTTTGAATGTATATCCTGGTACATCGCTTATACTTATTTTAACATTATTAGCTGCAATCAACCCATGATTGGTTACTGTAATATACGTCATCCTACTTTCACCCGATTTCAAATCCAATTTATTGTTATCAATCTCCATTACAATAACGGGCTTTGGCACATTGGTTTCAAATTCTACATTCAATTTTATATCGTACTCATCTGTAATGTCTGTAGGTTTTACATCCCAAGAGTAAGATACAGCTTGGTAAGGCAAAAATGCTAATATAGAGGTTTCTTTACCTGGATCTACCAAAATATTATTTTGATAAGGATTGTGCTTATCGGCAGAAACCAAAATAGTATACCAGCCTTCCTTCAAATCAGGAATTTGGAAAATACCATTATCATTGGTTATTCCTTCGCTTATTACAGCACCTGTGTACGGATGTTTCACCGTTACCTTTGCACCTTTCAGGTGTGGAGCTTCGGCAGTGTTATAGAAGTACTCGTCCACCGCATCTACTACCAGTTTACCTGTATCGGTAGATACGGTTTCTATGGTAAATGGCACACTGAGGGTATTTCCATTTTTAGGTTTTAGGACTAAGTTACCAATCGTTGGAACATTAATTTGCTCTTTAACTGTAGGCTCTAATTCCAATGCTATTCTACCCTCTTCTCCTGCTTTAATTAAATTTATTTTTTCTGATGAAGCTAAACGCATCCAATCTAATGTTGGCAGTTTCACTTCGATTTCTTCAGCATCAGCCGCTCCGATATTTTTTACTATAAATTCATAAATTCTTTTTTGCCCCTTAATCATTGTAGTGTTTATAGACACAGGTTCTGCCTGCAATGTCGGCTGTGGCATTCTGCTATGGAGATATACAATTTCCCTAATTGCTGCTCCTTCGGAAGAGGTAATTTTCAACGGAATTTCTTCAAATTTAAATTCTTTAGATGCCTCGGAAGAAATAATTTTATAAGACAAAACTGCGGTTGAATTAGCTTCGATAGTCACAGGATTCTGCTCTATCTTCAGAGGATAATTATTAGGGAGTTCTATCTTCACATCAGTAAGTTTGGTCTTCGTATTGTTTTTTAGATTAAACTCTTTTCCAAGTGGTATATTTACCAACACTTCCCATTTTATGTATTGTGGTTTATTCAGGATTTCAAAACCAAGAATATCAAAATGAATGGCAGACGTAGAGGTTGCCCCTGGATAAGCCGCAAATATAGAATATGTACCTGCCTCGTTCTGAATCGGAGTAAAGTCATAAACAAAGAGTCCATCTACATTTGTTTTGACAGGAAAAACTCTTGTAAAAGAATCATTTTTTATCGTAATCTCAACAGGCGATGATGCTACAGGTGTACCTTCCGCTGTTTTGGCAACACCTGTAATTTTTATGATTTCACCTTGCTTATAAACTTTTTTGTCTGTTTCTACTGAAACGGTATAGGAAGGTTTAATATCTAATAAAACAGATTTTCTATTATTGCTATCAGAAAGTTCACTGATTGCGTTATCGCTATTAACTACAATTATTAGGTACTGGTTTCCTGCCAATGGAGGTAAAAGGATTTCTTCTACCAGAGAGAATGCTTCACCAGATTGAATTACTTTGGTAATATACGATGTAGTTATTGGTGTAAGTCCCGAAATATTATCAGTTTTAGATAGATAGTAATCTACTTTGGCACCAGAGGCAAAATCTGCATAGCCAATATTTCGGTAATTGGTAGAAACTTTAATTTTCTCTGCCGATTGAATGCTTGAAGGCACAGAAATATTTTCTATCTCTATATCACCTTTATTTTGATTCGTTAAAAGCAACCATCCAAAACCAGAGGTATAACCTTCTGCTTCTGCGGTAATTCTTACCGTTTTATCACTATGCGAGTTGGTATCTATCATAGTAGTATAATCCACAGAAATATCTTCTACGCCAGCAGGGATAACTGCAGTATCAGGCAAAGAAATGGCTACTGCATTATCACTACTAAGTTTTACGAAAACCGAGTTTTGTAGAATTTGGCTATCCTTAGCATTTCTAAATATTTTTAGTTTACCCGATGCTCCTGCCTTCAATGTAGATGGCTGAGGAAGGACAGAAAGTGCCAAACCATCATTATCCAAGACCTCTAAAGTTGCAGAGGCAGATGCTCCCAATTCTGTATTATCTGTACAATTACAAGATGAAAATTTTGTTTTAACCCAAATATCCACATGACGATTACCTTCTACAACAGAGTTATCTATCACTCCTACCGCAAAGGTTTTTTCGGCAACTCCTTTTTCAAAAAATATTTCGGATGGCAAAATAAGATTACCCTTCGGATCTTCTGATATTGCAACTATAGCCTCTCTATCAATATTAGTCGTTCTATATATTTTAGCATAAGTAGCTTTCACACCATCTCCTTCGGAAATTTGCTTTTCAGATAAAGAAATGTTGAAATCGGGTAATCCTGATGATTTTAATTTTATGATAGAAACTCCCGAATTATATCCCGTTGCTTTTGCAAATACTGTTACATCTTGGGATTTTTCTACTAAACCTGTATCTATAATTTCTGCAGTAAAACCAACTGATGTTTCTCCCGCTGAAAGAATAACCTCGGCAGGTAATTTTAATCGAGTCCTAAAATCTGTTGATAACTGAATTGTTTGATTTTGACTTTTAGGAAAGTTGGCACTCAAGGTAAACGCAACTTCCTTTCCAAGTGATGTATCTGCATCCTTTGGATAACTAAGTATGAGGATGATATGTTCATCATCTATCAATTTTATAGTTGCCTGTTCATCAGCATAGCTATTGGACTTTACATTGAAAACAATATCCCTGTCCCCCTCATAAGTTTGGTTATTTACAGGTTGCAAATAAACAAAATTGGAGGACTGATTAACTCCCAATACAACTGTAAGCGGGCTTCCAAATGCATTATCCTGAGAGCTAAGCGTTACAGTTTCTTCCGTAGATATATCGCCACTTCTTACAATGTTTACCCTTACTTTATCCAGGCTATTCTCTGCAATTTCGGTTCTATCCAGCTCCACACTAAGTTTCTTGGAAAGTGTTAACGTTTGGGATAAAGCCACATTATTTCCTTTAAGGCTTTCTGGTTCTTTAAGTCCCGAATTCGGTATAATTTTCACTTCAACTTTTACATTTCCATCAATGCCAAATACTTTTGGTAAAATTAATTTTCGTTCTCTGGCAACGGTAGCATCTGCACTAAGGGTTGAATTGTAAAAAGTATTTCCTACAATATATCTTTTACCTGATATTTCGGAAACTATTGCAATTTGCTCTTGCCAACCATTTTCTGCATCCAGCTGTCCGATATTTTTTACATTCCATTTAAAAATAATTTCTGAGTTTGGTGCTAAAACAGCTGATGAAGAGCTGACATCCACAGGCATTAAATCAGCTGTTTTCCCATCGGTTACCTTTATTGTTCCATCAACTGTATTTACAAGCAAGCCCTGCCCAAGAGATGAACTAAGAATACTCTCGGTAAACTTTGTTTGCAAGACCGTTCCTGGAGCAAGGTTAATCGCTAGTTCCACAGGAATTTCTAACAAGTTGCCACTGTTGCCAGTAAAATTTTCGCCTTTTGCGGAAAAACAAACAAAAAGATATTCTCCTCCGGACAATCTTTTAGGGTAAACAACGTGATCGGTTTCCCTGCCTACCAGCTTGGTTTCTCGCTCTTTTACGATAAGTCCTTGTGGTAGTGCAATTTTAATTTGAAACCCCGAAACAGCTTCGGCATTATCTAATGACACGATAAGCTTTGTAGATTCGCCTGGACCTGCTTCCAAATCATTAATTTTTAAAACATTTTGACCATTCGCAAATATAAATGCGAAAAGCAAAAACAGTGTACTAATAAACTTCATATATTGTGGTATTATTTAACTATCATTTTTCCTGTGAAAACTTTGGTACTGCCCTCTACTTTTATGATATAAACGTATAGACCTGATTCCAAGATATCTCTTTTGAAGAGCTGTGTATTTCTACCTTTATTTACAACAAATGTTTTCCCAACAACCCTTTTTCCTGAAATATCATAAACTTCTAAAAAGGCTTTTCCTGATGTATCAGATGTAAGCTCTATTGTGGTTTCATCTACAAATGGATTTGGATAATTGATAACCGAACCGATTGATTGTGATACTACCAAATTACCTGTAGACAAAGACTCATCTGTAATAATTTCGTACGGAATTTCATTAGCTTGTATATCCGAAAGCATTGCGGAACTGATAGTAACATCAGGTGAAGTAGTTTCTGCAAGTTCTATTCTACCGTTCAGTTCGGATGTCATACTGTATGCTAATATACTTACTTGTCCTACTTGGTTCTTAACCGAAACGGTATAGCCTAAATTCGAAATAAGCTCCTTGATATTGGCTGCATCTGTATTTTTAAGGATTATTTCAAAGCTTGCTACGGTATAAGATTTTGTATCCATTATTAGTTTACCGTTTTCTATACTTAGTTCTACCTTCTGCGTTTCGCTGGCAGTTTTCGCACTATGGTTTGCATATTTACCTGTGGTTGGTGTGCTACCTAAAGTTTGGATTTGGTTTACCAGTTTTACAATATCTAAAACATTGATTTTATTATCGGAGTTTAAATCTGCTGCACTACGGTTGAAAAACGAAACACGATTTTGAAGTATATAATTAAGCGTTGTCTGAATATCGAAAACATTAATTGCATTATCCATATTAGAATCGCCTAATTTGAAGACTAAATTATATCTTAAAACACTATTTCTTGCCGAACCCGAAATCTGCCTTAGTTCTATACTTTGCGGGTTACTGATTTTCCAAATACTTTGGATATCCATAAGTCTTAGCCCTTGCTCTGAAATGGTAACAGTCTTATTAACATCTCCTATAAAAATATGATAGGTCTGAGGAGCAAACAACCCGCTGGAATGCTCGTACCTATTAAAGGTTGGTATAGTAATTACTGCATCTACATCCAACTCTATTGCTCCCAAATCTGTGGTTTGCCTATCAGAAATAAACTCGATATTCTGTGGCAATTTGGCTTCCATATCTGTAATAGAGTTTCCTGAAACATCCAGTTTTTCAAGATAAGGTAACTTTGCCCATATATTAGGTAAAGTCCCTTTTAGATTATTATAAGGTAGTACAATGGATATAATATGCCCTTCATTTATAGAAATACCGTACCATCTTTCGGTATGGATATTATTACTTTCTACAGACCATTTATTAGTCCAGTTTTCTCCTTCTAAACTATTATAAAAACTTATAATAGCCTGATATTCTTCTTCTAACACGGGTACGGAAGAGCCGTCTTTTAGCCCAATAAAGAAAAACTCGGTATCTTTGAAAGAACCTGTAAGCTGCCTGATGGATATTTGGGCTGAAGTAGGAATTTCCGAGATTTTTATATTCTCGAACATCAATTCGTGGGCAGCATTGGTTGTAGCCTGCGAATGTGCAATGTTATCAACTAAGAGAACAAAAGTATTCAGGGCATCATAGTTATTATCTTCCAAACTGTATCTTGATATATCACCAAGTTTTACGGTTATTTTTGTACCATCAAGGTTTAAAACTCTATCATCATCAATCCTTTGGTTTCTTAGGTCTATATACGTTTTACTAAAATCGTAATACAATTTTTTAACTATGTTATTGAATTTGTTAGAAGAGATATCCAAATGCTGAATTACAGCAAAATCTGATAAGAAAGTAGGAATCTCTCCCTGAAACTTATTGTTGGCTATCGAAAATTTAACTAACTTTTGAAGTGAAGCTATGCCTAAAGGCAATTCACCAGAAAGCTGATTGGTATTCACATCTAAAACTTCCAACAGACTTAAATTGCCAATATTATTTGGCAGATTGCCTGTAAGATGGTTATTCTGAAGATTTAAAATTTTAAGATTTGGGAAATCCGCAATTTCCTCAGGAAGACTCTTGGTGAGATTGTTGTTTGGTAGATTAATACTTACCACATGTCCTCCTTTTATCCCAACACCAAACCAACTTGTAAGGTGCAAATTATTTTCTGTAGTATTCCACTTGTTTACCCAGTTTTCGCCGTTTGTAGAATCGAATAATTTCACTAATGCCTGATATTCTGACTCAGGAATTGGGCTACCCAAAGTTACACTATCAAAATAAATATTAGAGTATCTAGATATACCATTGTTTTGGTAAATCCTAATTTTATCGGTAGTTTTAATCTTCAGGGAACTGGTATTAGCAAAGGTTATTTTACCATCCAAAGTCGCAAAAGATTGTGCAACATACTGGTTATTTACGTACAACGAAAATTGATTTTTAGCATCAAAAGTTATTTTACCATCTGTAGTAATATTCATCATCATATACAACGGCAAATCATAGCTAATCTCGTTAGCACCTATCTCAATAGAACTGATGTTGAGCGTTTGGTATTGGAAATTATAATTGGTTAGTATAAGGTTTTTAAAAGAATCATCTACATTCAGGATATTACTGTTGTAGACATGCAATTGTCTTAGATTAGATAATTTGGACCAAGACACAGGTATAGCTGCATTTATTTTAGCATAATTAAAATCAATATATTCCAAATTCGGCAACTCGCCCAACAGCTCCAAATTAGCATTGGAAAAATCAGCATAAGAAATGGCTAAGGTTTTTAGGTGTTTCAAATTTTTAAAACTTTCTGGGAACAAACCTTTCAAATTATTATTCCCCAAAACCAAACCTACAATATGCCCATCCTCTATTCGCAACCCATACCAAGCTCCTTCGTGCAAATTGTTGGTTGTAACATCCCATTTATTATACCAGTTTTTACCATTAGCTGAATTGTAAAAATCTACCAATGCCTGATATTCCGCATCAGGAATTTGTGGTAAATTAACAGGAATATTTCTCATATATATACTTGATGAATAAGATGAACCATCTATCTGATGTAGATAAACTTCATCACCTGTTTTTATTGAAGAAAGCATTGTTTTTGGAATGGTAACATTACCCTCATCACTCATTGTAATCGTACCTATTTGGCTTCCTCTTAAATAAACATAAAATCTACTTTTTAGGTTAAAGGTATTTTCATTTCTATTATATTTTGTAATATTAGGCATATTTGTAATGGTAACATCTTCACCTATATATTCAAAAGGATTGATTTCCAAAGTCTGTGAGTATAAACTAAGATTTACATTTCTTGGTAATAATGCCTCTACGTTAGCAATATTATTACTGTATAAATTCAACGTTGTAAGGTTTGATAGCGTTTCAAATTCTTTTTGTAAAACCTTTAGTTTATTACTCTGAGCGGATAAACTCACCAAATCTTTCAAATTTCCGATGGAGCTGAACAAACCTGTAAGTTCGTTATAAGAAACGTTAAGATATTTTAATTTCACTAAATTACCGAGCGTTTCTGGCAAATCGCCTTTCAACTGAGCATAAGAAATATCCAACGATTCCAAAAGCTCTAATTCCGAAAGATGATTGAGATTAGCTGTACTAAAATTATGACGTCTGTATGAATAATTACCATTAATATTTAGTTTCCTCAGATACTTCAAATTAGAAAAACTTGCAGGGATTTCTCCGGACAAATTATTTCCAGATAAGTTGAGTTCTACAATATGGCCATTCTCAATAGATACACCGTACCAAGCTCCTTCGTGTAAATTGTTGGTTGTAATATCCCATTTGTTATACCAGTTTTTACCATTAGCTGCGTTGTAAAAATCTACCAATGCCTGATATTCCAAATCGGGAACTGTAGGTTGATTAATCGTAATATTTTTAAAATAAATTCTCGTCCCAGAAGTACTACCATTGGCTTGGTATAAATATATTTCATCGTCTTTTCTAATGGAGCTAATATAACTTTTAGGAATTACAATACTTCCATCGGCATTCATAGTTATCGCACCAACATCACTTCCTCTGAGGTAAACTCTAAAATTATTTCGCTCGGAAAAATCATTTTTAGTTCTGCTGTATCTTGTAATTTCGGCGAGTTCTGTAACTAAAACATCTTCACCTTTATATTCCAAATTTTCTATATAATTGGTTTGATAATATAGTGGTAAGTTTACAGATGATGGCAACTTTGCTACGACTTGGGATATTTCGTTATAGTGTAAATATAATTGCTTTAGATTCGGAAGGTTCTCCAACTCTTTTATAATTATTTTTATCTTATTATTTTGTAAATGTATATTTTGTACTTGCAAGGCTTTTCCTATCTCGGTTGGTATTGCAGAAATTTGGTTATTTATTGCTGTTAGATTAACCAAATCTTTCAAATTTCCGATGGAGCTGAACAAACCTGTAAGTTCGTTATAAGAAACGTTAAGATATTTTAATTTCACTAAATTACCGAGCGTTTCTGGCAAATCGCCTTTCAACTGAGCATAAGAAATATCCAACGATTCCAAAAGCTCTAATTCCGAAAGATGATTGAGATTAGCTGTACTAAAATTATGACGTCTGTATGAATAATTACCATTAATATTTAGTTTCCTCAGATACTTCAAATTAGAAAAACTTGCAGGGATTTCTCCGGACAAATTATTTCCAGATAAGTTGAGTTCTACAATATGGCCATTCTCAATAGATACACCGTACCAAGCTCCTTCGTGTAAATTGTTGGTTGTAATATCCCATTTGTTATACCAGTTTTTACCATTAGCTGCGTTGTAAAAATCTACCAATGCCTGATATTCCAAATCGGGAACTGTAGGTTGATTAATCGTAATATTTTTAAAATAAATTCTCGTCCCAGAAGTACTACCATTGGCTTGGTATAAATATATTTCATCGTCTTTTCTAATGGAGCTAATATAACTTTTAGGAATTACAATACTTCCATCGGCATTCATAGTTATCGCACCAACATCACTTCCTCTGAGGTAAACTCTAAAATTATTTCGCTCGGAAAAATCATTTTTAGTTCTGCTGTATTTTGTAATATTAGGCAGATTATTCAGAACCACATCATCTCCTCCAAATACAAAATTATCGTGATAAACAACTTGATGATTCACATAAAAATACACCGTTCTTGGCAAAATGGCAAAAATATCCGTAATGTTATTACTACCAAGATTCAGATTTTTCAGAGTTGATATATTCTCGAACTCCTTGTTCACGTTTTCAATTTTGTTATAAGAAAAATTCAAGTCTTTTAGTTTATCTAAATTCGAAATGGTCTTAGGAAATGCCTCGAATAAATTATTTTGAGAATTAATTTTTTCCAAATTTTTCAGTTCTCCAAATTCATTAGGAAGACTGCCATAAAATTCATTATAATAAAGATTGAGTTCCTTTAGGCTGGTTAGCTTTGCCCAAGATTTTGGAAATTCCGATTTTATTTTACTGTAACTCAAATCCAAATATTCCAAACTTTCCAAACCTGCTAAAATATCCAAATTAGCCTGTGAAAGATCATTACCTCTATAATAGCCACCAATATCCAACTTCTTCAGATATCTTAGATTAGCAAAAGTAGCCGGGAAATTCCCACGATAATTATTGCTTCGTAGAGTTATCTCTACAATATGTCCATTTTCCGATTTTACACCAGTCCAATCTCCTTGGTGTATGGTATTATTATTAATGTCCCACTTCGTATTCCAGCCACTACCTCCCATATCATTATAAAAATCTACCAAAGCTTGGTATTCGATTGTAGCAACAGGGATAGACTGAGCGTTTGAAAACACTAACAAAAAACACGAAAAAAGAAGAGAGAGTAATTGTTTTTTCATAGATGATAATTGTTGTCCAAATATACCATCGTATGATTATTGAAAATTTAACACTAAAAAAAATTAATAATTATTTAAAAAATAAACATCTTTAGTTTAAAACAAATTCAACCTAAATCATTTAATAATATTTAACATTTAATTTAAAAACACTATCTATAACATAATTTATTTTAAAAATAAGTAATCATATTTTTATATTGATTAATTCCAACAAATCCCACTTATCAACAATATCTATAAAGAAAACATTAGGTTTAATGAGTTATTAATATTAATTTAATCATCAATTAACATATTTACTAATAAACGAATACCATCAACCGCTCTTCATTGAGTCAAAATCTCCTTAAAACCTATACGAGCAGAATAAAAAACTACAAACGATAAACATTTGTAGCTCCCAATCAATTATTAAAGCTTAAAACTAAGAAAGAATGATTAAATTTGTTCTTAACTCCTAATGAATAGAAATGAAATAATCAATTTTAAGAAAATTTGGCTTTTGGTTTTATTTCAAAAAGATTATCTTTGGATGTTTATTTTTAGAATATTAGAAAATAAAAATCTATTTAAACTTTATTTTTTAAACTTAAAATCCTGAAAATCAAAATAGTAATATATGAAAAAAATATTGTTGATTATTATTGTTACGCTTTCCCAACTTTTGTTTTCGCAAACGGGAAAAGAGATTATAGAAAAAAATATAGAACTGACGGGCGGTTTAACCAATTGGAAATTGCTGAACTCCGTTATCTTGCAAGGAAAAGTAACTTTGGGTATTAATGACGAATATCCTATAACCATCTATCAACATCGTCCGAACCTTACCAAAACCCTTATTACCATTGGGAAAAAGGAAACTGCAATCGAAGGTTATGATGGTAAAAAAGGCTATGCGATGAACTATGCGACGAATAAGTTGCAAGAGTATCCAAATTACATTCCTGAAAGCTTTGATAATGATTTTATAGATTTTGAAAAGAAAGGCTTTACGGCGAAATATTTGGGAAAAGAAAAAGTTGGGGAAACCTATTGCTACAAGGTAGAACTCACCAAAAATGTAAATAAAACGTACTATTATTTCGATACCCAAACTTATCTGTTATTAATGGAAGAAAAAGCTGATGAAACCTTGCTGTATTCCGATTACAAAGAGGTGGGCAATTTGAAGTTTCCGTATAGAATAGAGAGCTCCAGCCAAAAGAAAAATAGCGATTATGTTATTTTAATTCAGAAAATGGAAACTAATAGAGTTTTTCCTGAGAATACGTTTAGGTTTTAGAGTTAAGAAACAAGAGCCAAGAATCAAGAACCAAGAGAAATTGCTAGAAGCTATATGCTAAAAGCCAAAAAATATACGCTAATCGATAAATTTTAATCTAATGAAAAAGATATTTATAATGCTACTTGCTGTGGCAGCTTTTATACAAAATTGTACGAATACCAAAGGGAAAACAACACCTGAACAAAATCAGCAAAATATGGAAACCACAATATACGATTACAAAGTAGAGGCTTTGGATGGTAGCGAAATAGATTTTGCCAACTTCAAAGGGAAAAATATTCTTATTGTAAATACCGCTTCGGAATGTGGTTTTACGAAACAATATGAAGATTTGCAAAAACTCTCGGAAACTTATCCCGATAATTTAGTTGTTGTAGGTTTTCCTGCGAATAATTTTGGTGGACAAGAACCAGGAAGTAATGACGAGATTGGGGCTTTTTGCAAAAAGAATTTTGGTGTTACTTTTCCTATGGCAGCAAAAGTTTCCGTGAAGGGAGAAGATACAGCACCAATATTCAAATACCTGACAGATAAAAAATTAAACGGAGTAAAGGATACCAATATACTTTGGAACTTTACTAAATTTTTGTTAGATGAAAATGGTAAGCTTGTAGATTCCTACATTAGCACTACAAAACCAACGGATGAAGCTATTGTAAAGCATCTGAAATAAAAATATAAAACTCCAAAAAAACGAGTTTTGTTTTTTAGAAAATAATGAAAAAAATCGGGAAAATTTTCCCGATTTTTGTTATGATAATAATTACTTTTTTAGTATTTCTTTTCTACCAAAACTCTCCATCCGAAAGGGTCTTCAGCACTATTGTCTTGTATAGCAACCAATTCGTTTTTCAAAGTTACAGCATAGCTTTCCTCATCCGAAAGTTTAGGCAATTCGTATTTCTCATCCTTATAACCAATCGCTTGGAATACGCTGGTAACCACCGCAGTTCCCACTCCCCAAACTTCCTTCAAAGTTCCGTTTTTATGAGCGTTTATCACATCTTCTACTTTTACATCACCAATCACAACTTCTATACCTTTTCTTTTAGCCAGTTGTATAAAACTATCTCTGGTTACGCCATCCAAAATTTTATCAGAAGTATTCGGTGTGTAAATCGTGTCGTTTATTCTTACAAAAACATTCATTGTACCGCTTTCCTCAAAATGTTCGTGCGTAGCATCATCAGTCCAAATTACTTGCTCGTAACCTTCTTCGTTTGCTAATTTTGTAGGATAAAAAGATGCAGCATAGTTTCCAGCAGCTTTCGCAAAACCTACACCTCCGCTCGCCGCTCTGGAATAGTAATCCGAGATTTTAACAGAAACAGGCTCTGTGTAATAGCTTTTCGCAGGTGTTGCTACAATCGCAAACATATATTTGTTGGAAATTCTTGCTTTTAGAGCTTCTTCCGTTGCGAAGATTAGTGGTCTTAGATAAAGCGAAAATCCTTCTCCGCTTGGAATCCAACCACGATCCACATCTACCAAAGCCTTCAAACCTTCTACAAATGCTTCTTCTGGGATTTCTGGCATAGCCAAACGTTTTGCAGATTTATTTATTCTTTCAAAGTTTTTATTTACTCGGAAAAGGAATACGTCATCGTTAGCATCTTTATAAGCCTTCATTCCTTCGAAGCAGGCTTGTCCATAGTTTACCCCCATCATTGCAGGAGAAAACGGCAATGGTCCGTAAGGCACGAGTTTCACATCACCCCATTTTCCGTCTTCGTATTCGCAGATAATCATATGGTCTATAAATGTATTACCGAAAGAAAAATTTTCAGGATTAAACTCCGGTAAACGAGAATTGTTGGTCTTTTGAATTATCATTTTTTTAAAATAATTTAATTTTAACAAATATAATATAATTTTTTGAATACGAAAATTTAATTTAAATTTGACAAATTTTTCAAATGGAGAGAGAAATCAAAACAACCAATGACGGAAGCAAAACTTTATTTATCAATCACTTAAATGAAGGCTATCATTCGCATCACGGTGCATTGCAAGAAGCGAAGCATGTTTTTATTAAAAACGGATTTAATTTACTGAATGATTACGAAATCAATATATTAGAGTTGGGTTTTGGTACAGGTCTTAATGTTTTGGTTACAATTGATGAATTTTTAAAAACCAATAAAAACTGTATTGTAAATTATTTTTCTTTGGAGAAATATCCCGTTTCCTTATCCGAAATCGAAAGTTTAGGATATGAACAACTTTTTGAAAATGAAAATTTGAAAGAAATTAATCAAAAAATTCATCTCGCAGAATGGAATACCAAAGTGGAAATTTTGCCCAATTTTTTCCTTAATAAAATACAATGCGATTTTTTTGAACTAAAAAATATTGCACTTCCACCAATTAATTTGGTGTATTTCGATTGTTTTGGTGCGAGAGTTCAGCCTGACCTTTGGGAGCAACCGTTATTTGAAATGGTTGCTAAAAAAATGGAAACCAATGGTTTGCTCACCACTTATTCCTCCAAAGGAAGCGTTCGCAGGATTTTGGAATCGCTGAATTTTAAAGTCGAAAAAAAGCAAGGACCTCCCGGAAAAAGAGAAATGATAAATGCTTTTAAAATAAGATTTGATGATTTAAAGATTGAATAATTTAAAGATTTAACCATCTAACCATTTTAACCATCTAACCCTTTTAACCATCTAACCCTTTTAACCTAAAACAATGATTGATAAAATAAATATCCGAGTGTATGGTGTTTGTATAAAAGATGAAAAAATCCTGACTTTGTACGAAAGTTATGCAGGAGAAAGACTCGTAAAACTACCAGGCGGAGGTTTAGAATTTGGCGAAGGAACAATAGATTGCTTGAAAAGAGAGTTCGCCGAAGAATTAAATCTAAAAATAAAAAATGTGCGACATTTCTATACGCAAGAAGATTTTTTGGTTTCAAAATTTCGGGCTAATGAGCAACTTCTCACCATTTATTATCTTGTAGATTTGCAAGATGAAACCGAGATGAAAATCCAAGATTCCAGCATTGATAGAGCAGAATGGCTACCTTTGGATTTGGTCGAAAATCCGTTTCCTTTACCGATTGATAAGTTGGTTTTCGAGATGCTGAAACAGAAGCTTTTATAACTATAATACCTCATCCAAAATTTTTGCAAGCCTCAGACCACCATAATACAATTGCTTTTCCAATGTGTCATTAAATCTATAATTATAGGCATAAGAATAGTTTTTATCTGGGAGAGTATAATTATAAATGGTATTGGTAATTTTGTGATATTCGAAAAACCATTCTTCCAAAGAACCTTTCTTTATTTCTTTTTTTATTTTTCTTGGTTTTACATCCAAAACTCGGGCGTATTCGGTATAGCTGTATTTCGTATTATCAATCAGTTTGCTATCCCAAAGTGAATGCAGATTAGTATCTTTCCCAAAATATTTTATTTTTATAAGGTTTCCACCTAAATCTTCTGCTCTACCAATGTGCATCGGCTGAGCCAAATCGCCAACCAAATGAATGAGAAACCGCAAATTGATTTCTTTGTCTGCTTGGGATAAATCTTTTCTTTTCAATTCTTTGGAAATTCGTTGTATTTCCGTGTATAAATTAGGGGATTTTTGGGCTTTTAATTCTTTTACAAAATCTTCGTAATTGCTTTGTGGGCTTATGTTTACATAATGCCAAGTATCTGCGTGTTTCCAATATCCCGTGGAATCAGATTTTATAAAATCTGGCCAATTTGCCCAGTAAGCAAGCTTTTGGTTTCCGATTATTTTTTTCAGTTTTTGTTTTGTACAGGATTTAATATTATTCTCGGCAATTTCTGCAACGACACGATGTCCCGTTGTTCCCCAAGCGAATACATTTGTAGAACAATAAAATAAGAAAAGCAGTACGATTTTAGTTATTATCTTGGGCATTATTTTTATTTTTTTATTTTGAAATCTTGGTATCCCGGATAAGGTTGCAGATAACCGATATTCCAGTTACTTTGCAATAGCGATTCCACAAACTCATCACTACGATTTCTATATGGGTCATATTCTTTTTTCAGTTCCACATCGGCAGCTTTGCCTTTTACATTCCACCAAAAAGCACTCCAACCGCCTCGCAATTCTTTTA
>JAUNTR010000020.1 GCA_030538575.1 Cruoricaptor ignavus
CAATATGTAATTGCAGATGGCAGAACCACCTTGCTAAACGCATTGGGTTTGGCGGGCGACCTTACGGTTTTTGGTAAAAGAGACGATGTGCTTTTGGTAAGAAATGTAGATGGCGTAATATCTAAACATAGAGTAGATTTAACCAATGCAGATTTTATAAACTCACCATTTTATGAATTGAAACAAGGAGATGTTGTATATGTAACACCAAATAGAACACAAGAACGTATCTCGAAAAGAGATCCTAATTTAGGTGCTTATATATCAGCAGTATCAGTTTTAGTCGCAATTGTTACGTTATTAATTAGAAGGTAAACTATTTTTTTATTAAGTTAAATGAGCAATAATTATCAGGTTACGGAAAATAAATCGGAAGATTCTGAAATTAATCTAAGTGAGATTTTAAAACCTTACCTAAGGAGATGGGGTTGGTTTGTATTGGGTGCTTTGGTTGCTCTCGTTTTAGCTTGGATTTATCTCAGATATGCTACTCCTGTTTATAGCATAAAATCTACAGTTTTGGTAAAAGATGCTAAGAAAAATCCTTCTGTAGGAGATATTGGGGCAATCGCAGATTTATCGGGATTAGGAGGTATGGCAACCAATAGTATTGGTAATGAAATGGAAATTTTCAAATCCAAGAAACTGATGCGAGAGGTTGTGAAAAACAAAAATCTACAAGTTTCGGTTTTTTCCGAAGGACGTATGAAGACATCGGAACTCTATGGGGAATCTTCTCCCATCATAATTAATGTAATTAATGAAAAACTCGATGGTAAGTTTCCTAAAAAACCTGTAGATTTAGAGATACAAAATAATCAAATCACACTTCATTCCGAAGAATTGTCTAACCCAATTATATCTTCTTTTGATAAAACTATCAGCTTACCTTTTGCGAATATTATTATCCGTAAGAATCCTAAATTTAAATTTAAAAAAGGAGAAGATGTTAATCATTTGATATTAGGTTTCACTACATTAGAAAATAGAGTGAGCCAACTGCAAGGATTACTGAATGTGGGTTTGGTGAGTAAAGATGCAACGGTTATGGAACTCTCCATGAACTATCCTCAGGTACAGAAAGCAGAGGATATTGTAGATAACCTTGTGATTGCTTATAATAAAGATGCTTTAGATGATAAAAACTCTGAGTCCGAAAGTACAATGAATTTTATAGAAGATAGAATTGCCAAGGTAGAACAAGAATTGGGGCAGGTAGAAAGCCAAAAAGCCAGTTTCAAAAATGCTAATAATATTACCGATATAGAAACCGAGGCAAGACTAAATCTACAAAACACAGCCGAAGCCAGAGCTAAGCAATTGGATATAGATGCACAGTTGGAGCTTACAGATGCACTAATGAGTTCTGTAGCTAAGCAGGGTTCATACCAAGTGTTGCCAACTAATATAGGATTGAATAATCCTTCTGTTGCAGCTAATATCAGCACATACAATCAGTTGGTTTTGGAGCGTAGCCGACTTTTGGAAACCGCAACAACTCAGCATCCTACCGTTGTAGAACTTTCTAAGCAAATAAATACGCTGAAAAGTTCGGTTACAGAAAGTTTGCAAAAAAACAGACAAGCACTTCAGCTGGCAAGAAATCAATACCAATCCGAGCAAAATCAGCTGACCGGAAAAATATCTAAACTACCTTCCATAGAAAAAATGTTTAGAAGTATTGAGAGGCAACAGCAGATAAAAGAAAACTTATACCTTTTATTACTACAAAAAAGAGAAGAGACAGCGATAAAATTAGCCGTAACAGGTGATAAAGCAAGGGTTATAGATAAAGCCTATGCGTCGGATATTCCTGTATCTCCTAAAAGAAAAATTATATTTTTAGGAGCAATGCTTTTGGGATTGATTATTCCATTTGCATTAATATATTTGAAAGAACTGCTGGATAATAAGGTGAAAACAAAACACGACTTAGAAAAACTATCTAAATCATCTGTACTGGCAGAACTGCCAAGAGTAGCAAAAGGTCAAGAAGAAATCATTAGACCAAATGATTTAACGCCTATGGCAGAAGCATTTAGAATTTTGATTACCAATCTTAATTTTATTCTTCCTAAGAAAGAGGATGGCAAGGTTATTTTTGTAACATCTACTATAAAAGGAGAAGGGAAAACATTCGTCTCCGTTAATTTAGCACTCACATTAGCTACACCAAGTAAGAAAGTTATTATTATAGGTTCGGATATTAGAAATCCACAACTGCAAAGATATAATACAGCTAGAAAAGGATTAACAGGATTAACGGAATTTTTGTACGATGACTCTACCAAAGTGGAAGATATTGTGCATCAGACCTCTTTTAACCCTCATTGCGATGTCATCTATTCAGGGAGTATTCCACCAAATCCTACTGAGTTATTGAGCAATGGTCGTTATCAAAAATTAATAGAAATCCTGAAACCAAATTATGATTATATTATTTTGGATACAGCACCACTAATGTTGGTAACAGATACATTCCTTATTGCAGATATGGCAGAGGCTACCGTATATGTAACCCGTTCTGGCTATACAGAAAAACCGCTTATTGCATTTGCATCCAAGCAAATAGAATCTGGAAAACTGAAAAATGTCGGATTTGTACTAAATGATGTTTCACAGCACAATTTTAGCTATGGTAATAAATATGGTTACGGATATCAGGCAGATACAGAAAAAACTTTTTTTGAAAAATTGAAAGAAAAATTTTAAATGATGAATTCTTACCTAAAATTAAAAAATACTAGAGTTTTAGTAACGGGTGGAGCGGGATTTATTGGTTCTAACCTTTGTGAAAAACTTCTTGAATTGGGTTCAATAGTAACTTGCTTGGATAATTTTGCAACAGGAAAAAGAGAGAACATAAATCCTTTTTTGGATAATCCTAATTTTACACTAATTGAAGGTGATATTCGCAATATAGAAGATTGTAAAAAGGCTTGTATTGGGCAAAAATATATTTTGCATCAGGCAGCATTGGGATCTGTGCCGAGATCTATAAATGATCCTGTTACAAGCAACGATGTGAATGTTGGAGGGTTTCTAAATATGCTTGTAGTAGCCAAAGAAACTGGTGTGGAAAGAATGATTTATGCAGCAAGTTCCTCTACTTACGGAGATTCTAAGTCTTTACCAAAAGTAGAAGATGTGATTGGGAAGCCTCTTTCACCGTATGCTATTACCAAGTATGTGAATGAACTTTATGCCGATGTTTTCAAAAAAACTTATAATTTTGATACTATCGGACTTAGATATTTTAATGTTTTTGGTAGAAGACAAGATCCCAACGGTGCCTATGCTGCTGTAATTCCCAAGTTTGTAATACAATTGATGAATTATGAATCACCAACCATCAATGGTGATGGTACATACAGTAGAGATTTTACATACATTGATAATGTTGTGCAAATGAACCTTTTGGCACTCGTTACAGAAAATGCATCAGCATTGAACCAAGTATATAACACAGCTGTTGGTGACCGAACTACAATAAAAGATATGGCAGAGTTACTGAAAAGTAATCTTTCCAAATATGATAGTAAAATTGCTGATATAGAAATACAAAACGGTCCTAATAGGCTTGGAGATGTACCTCATTCCTTAGCTTCAATAGAAAAAGCACAACAATTATTAGGCTACCAACCTACACATAATTTTGGTCAAGGATTAGCAGAAGCTGTAAAATGGTATTGGGAGAATTTGAAATAAAAACACACAAAAAAAATATATGAAACATAAAATTGCCGTAATAGGATTAGGATACGTTGGCTTACCACTTGCCAGATTATTCGCTACAAAGTACGATGTTGTAGGTTTTGATATTAATCAAAATAGGATTTCAGAGCTAAGAAATGGGATAGATTCTACTTTGGAAGTAGAAAATGATTTACTAAAATCAGTATTAAAGAATACCAACGACGCAGAGAACGGACTATTTGTAAGTGCCGATTTACAAGATATTAAAGATTGTAATTACTTTGTGATTACGGTGCCAACACCTGTAGATAAAAATAATCGCCCCGATCTTACACCATTGTACAAATCCAGTGAAACAGTTGGTAAGGTTTTGAAAAAAGGAGATATTGTTATTTATGAATCCACAGTTTATCCAGGAGTAACAGAGGAAGAATGTATTCCCGTTTTGGAAAAAGTATCGGGATTGAAGTTTAATGAAGATTTCTTTGCGGGGTATTCTCCTGAGCGTATTAACCCTGGAGATAAAGAACATACCGTTGAAAAAATACTAAAAGTAACCTCTGGTTCTACACCAGAAATTGGTGAAAAAGTAAATGAACTTTACAAATCTGTAATTGTTGCAGGAACACATTTGGCACCAACGATAAAAGTAGCAGAAGCGGCGAAAGTAATTGAAAATTCCCAAAGAGATATTAATATCGCTTTTGTAAATGAATTGGCAAAGATTTTTAATATTTTAGATATTGATACTCACGCTGTTTTAGCTGCAGCAGGTACAAAATGGAATTTTCTCCCGTTTAAACCTGGATTGGTTGGTGGGCATTGCATTGGGGTAGATCCTTATTATTTAGCACAAAAGGCTCAGGAGCACGGCTACCATCCAGAGATTATTTTAGCAGGTAGAAGACTTAATGATTCTATGGGAAAATATGTCGCGGAGCAAGTGGTAAAAGCGATGATTAGGAAAAATATCAATGTAAATGGTGCAGAGGTATTGATGTTGGGGATTACCTTTAAAGAAAATTGCCCCGATGTTCGTAACACTAAAATTGTAGATGTGATAGCTGCATTGGAAGATTTTGGTATAAAAGTAACCACTTACGATCCTTGGGCAAACCCCGATGAAGTAATGCATGAATATGGTGTAAAGAGTCTATCGGAACTGCCAAACCAAAAGTACGATGCGGTAGTTTTAGGCGTTGCTCATAAAGAGTTTTTAGAATTGGATTTGGAAACTTTTACGAAAGAAAATGCTGTGGTGTATGATGTGAAGGCTACATTAGATGTTGAATTAGTAGATTTTAGATTGTGATTTACGATTATGTTATTATAGGAGCTGGATTAGTAGGGATTTCAACGGCTTATCATTTGAAATTGAATAATCCAGAATTTAAAGTCTTAGTTTTGGAAAAAGAAGAAGACGTTTCTATGCATCAATCGGGTCATAATAGTGGCGTAATACATAGTGGTATTTATTACAAACCAGGAAGTCTTAAAGCTCGTAACTGTATAGAAGGGTATCAATCTGTAGTTAATTTCGCAAAAGAATATGGTATAAGATATGATATATGTGGGAAAATTATTGTCGCCACTAGTTCTGAAGAAATACCGTATTTAGATAATATTTACAAAAGAGGATTAGAAAACGGTTTATCTGATATAACCTATCTTTCCAGAGAAGAGTTTAGAGAAATAGAACCGCACTGTGAAGGGATAAAAGCAATAAAAGTTCCCCAAACAGGTATTATAGACTATCCTGCTATTGCACAAAAACTAAAAGAACTTTTTGAGAACCTAGGAGGAGTTATTTTTTTTAATCAAAAAGTTACGAATATAAAAAATGGACAGATTAATGTAATCGTTACCAGCAATCAAGAATACCAAACAAAAACAGTTATCTCTTGTGCAGGTTTATATTCAGATAAAATATCTAAGATGACGAATCCGAAAAATGATTTTATAATCGTACCATTTCGTGGTGAGTATTATAAATTAAAGGATCATAAAAAGAGTTTAGTAAAGAACCTTATTTACCCCGTTCCAGATCCTAATTTTCCTTTTTTAGGAGTGCATTTCACAAGAATGATAGATGGAAATGTTGAAGCAGGACCAAATGCAGTTTTAGCATTCAAGAGGGAAGGATATAAATTTTCTGATTTTAATTTTTCCGATACCTTAGATACTTTTACATGGCCAGGATTTTGGAAAATTGCAGCAAAATATGGAAAAACTGGAATGGGAGAAATGTATAGATCATTGTCCAAAACAGCTTTTACAAAAGCTCTACAAAAACTAATTCCAGAAATACAAAAAAATGATTTGGTTGCAGGAGGTGCAGGAGTAAGAGCACAAGCCCTAAATCGTGAAGGACAATTGATAGATGATTTTGATATTGTGAAGACTAGTAATATTGTACACGTTAGAAACGCACCTTCTCCAGCAGCTACATCATCATTGACAATTGGTAAAAAAATAGCTAAACTTGTTAATTAGTAAATTATTTAAATTATGAATATCCAAATGGTTGATCTAAAAGGTCAATATGAAAAAATAAAAGATGAAATAAATATAGGTCTCCAAAATTGCTTAGATAACACAGCTTTTATTAATGGTCCTGCAGTAAAACAATTTAAAAATGATTTTGAATCTTATTTGAATGTAAAACATGTAATACCATGTGCTAATGGGACAGATGCATTGCAAATTGCAATGATGGCATTGGATTTAAAACCAGGAGATGAGGTGCTATGTCCTGCGTTTACTTATGTGGCAACTGCTGAAGTTATAGGTTTGTTGGGGCTAACTCCAGTAATGGTAGATGTTTGTCCAGAAACTTTTAATATCGATGTTACGAAATTAGAAAAACATCTTACAGAAAAAACAAAAGCAATAGTCCCCGTTCACCTTTATGGTCAGAGTGCAGATATGGAAGCTTTGATGAATTTTGCGAAAAAATATAATCTTTTTGTGATTGAAGACAATGCTCAAGCAATAGGGGCAGACTACACTTTTTCTAATGGCACAAAGTACAAAACTGGAACAATAGGAAATATAGGTTGTACCTCTTTTTTTCCAAGTAAGAATTTGGGCTGTTATGGAGATGGTGGTGCCTTGATGACTAATGATGATGAATTAGCAGATAAAATAAGAATGATAGCCAATCATGGACAAGAAAAAAAATATTATCATAAAGTTTTAGGTTGTAATTCAAGGTTAGATACACTCCAAGCAGAAATATTAAAGGTAAAACTAAAGTATTTGGATGAATATTCGGAATCGAGAAATAAAATGGCATCTTATTACGACCAGCATCTTAGTGATATAGTTGACATAGAAATACCAAAGAGATCTGAGAACTCCAGTCACGTTTTTCATCAATATACAGTTAAAGTAAAAAATGGTAAGAGAGATGAGTTACAAAGGTATCTTGCCGATAATAATATCCCTAGTATGATATACTATCCATTGCCTTTATACAAACAAGATGCTTTCAAAAGTTTTGCAGATTCAAACTTCTTTTTACCAATTACTGAAGAGTTATGTAGCCAAGTGTTATCTTTTCCAATACATACAGAATTCAATCAGGAAATACAAGACTATATAATTCTTCAAATAAAGAAATTTTTTAATCAATAAAATTATACTATGGCTAGTTATTTTGCTCATGAAACCGCAGTAATCGATGAAGGTTGCAATATAGGCAATGAAACAAAAATTTGGCATTTCTCTCATCTAATGACAGGTTGCGTATTGGGGGAAAAATGTAATATTGGTCAAAATGTTGTTATATCCCCAAAGGTTGTACTTGGTAAAAATGTAAAAGTGCAAAACAACGTTTCTATATATCAGGGAGTTACCTGTGAAGATGATGTGTTTTTAGGTCCCTCCATGGTTTTTACTAATGTAATTAATCCAAGAAGTGCTGTAAATCGAAAATCGGAGTATCTAAAAACCCATGTGGGTAAAGGAGCCTCCATAGGTGCTAATGCTACAATTGTTTGTGGTTATAATATTGGAAATTATGCTTTTATTGGAGCAGGAGCTGTTGTAACTAAAGAAGTTCCAGCTTATGCTTTAGTGGTTGGTAATCCTGCAAAACAAATTGGTTGGATGAGTGAGTTTGGTTCTAGACTAAATTTTGATGAAGCAGGTATTGGTATTTGTGCAGAAAGTGGTGATAAGTACCTTTTAGAAAATAATAAAGTAACTAAAATTTAAATTAAATATTATGTCTGAAAAAATAAAATTTGCTGTAGTAGGATGTGGTCATATAGGTAAAAGACATGCTGAAATGATTAATAGAAATGAGGAAACAGAATTGGTCGCCTTGGTAGATGTGAAGAAAAAAGAGGAACTTAATATAGAGCAGTATAATGGTGTTCCATTTTTTTCTAGTTTGGAAGAGTTGTTACAATCCGACTTAGAAATAGATGTGATAAATGTAGCAACACCAAACGGTTTTCATGCAGAACAAGGAATGAAAATACTAGATTCTGGACGACATTTAGTAATTGAAAAACCTATGTCTTTGCATAAAAAAGATGCAGAGTCATTAATATTCAAAGGTTTACAAAAACATAAACAAGTGTTTTGTGTTATGCAAAACCGTTATTCGCCACCAAGTGTTTGGTTAAAGGAACTTTTGGATAGTGGTAAATTAGGAGAGATTTATATGGTTCAAATTAATTGCTATTGGAATAGAGATGATCGCTACTATAAACCAGAATCTTGGCACGGAAAAGCAGATTTGGATGGGGGTACTTTATTTACACAATTTTCACACTTTATAGATTTGATGTACTGGTATTTTGGTGATATTACAAATATACAGGCAAAATTTGCAGACTTTAATCATACCGAGCTTACAGATTTTGAAGACTCAGGTTTTGTGTCTTTTGATTTCGTTAATGGAGGTATGGGATCCTTAAATTACTCTACTTCCGTATGGAATAAAAATTTGGAGAGCAGTATTACTGTTGTTGCTGAAAGAGGTTCACTTAAAGTGGGTGGACAGTATATGAATGAAGTGGAATATTGCCATATAGAAGATTACGAAATGCCTGAATTAGCACCTACAAATCCAGGTAATGATTATGGTGCTTATAAAGGGTCTGCAGCTAACCATCACTATATTATTGAAAATGTTGTAGATGTGTTAAAAGGTAGAAGTATAATTACAACAAATGCTTTGGAAGGTTTAAAAGTTGTAGATATTATTGAAAGGATATATCAACTGAAGTAATATAATAATATTGCTGTAAATGGGAAATAGAATTTGGGATAAATTCATTAAAGGTGATTTTAAAAAAAATGCATTGGTATTAGCTGGTGGAACAGCTGTTTCACAGATTATTAATGTTATTTTTTATCCAATATTGGGCAGGCTGTTTACTCCAGAAGAGTTTGGTGTTTTTGCATTGTTAAATACTATTGTTTCCATTTTATCAGTAATAGCTACTCTTAAGTACGAAGACGCAATACTTATAGCTAAAACGAAAAAAGAAGTAGTTAATATTATCTCTTTGTGTCTACTGCTCAGTGTAGGGATTTTAACAGTGATTTTTGTAACTATCTTATGTTTTTCTAGTTTTTTAGCCAATCAATTAGGAGTTCAGGATGTCGCTAAATGGTTGTTTTTATGTCCCATAAATGCTTTAGCTCTAGTTGTTTTTAATCTTTATAATGAGTGGTGCGTAAAGAACAAATATTTCAGTTATTTGTCTGTAAACAAAGTTACTAGTGCTTCTACATTATCTTTGGGTAAACTTTTTTTTGGTATGTCAAAATATTTTTCAGGAGGAGGTCTTATACTTGGGGATACTATTGGTAGATTTGCTACATCGATTATTTGTGTGTACAGGGGATGGAGATTAGAAAAAGATTTTGGAAGCCATTTTTCTTTTCCGATGATTAAAAGTAGTCTGAAAAAATATAATGACTTTCCTAAGTTTTATTTACCAGATCAGTTAATTAATAAACTAGGGCAAGCTCTACCGATTGTTTTATTAGGAATTTTTTATACCGAGAAAGAGGTTGGATTTTTTTCTATGACTTTGGCTGTACTTTCTTTACCAGTAAGTGTCATAAGTATTGCATTAAAAGATGTTTTTAGACAAAAAGCCAATCAGGATTTTATGGAATATGGTAACTGTAGACCTATATTTAGGAAATTATTTATTCGGCTTTTTTTATTGGCATTTGTAGGGTGTTTGGTTTTATTTTTTTTTATGCCAAGTTTGTTTTCGTTGTTTTTGGGTGAACAGTGGTATATGGCTGGTGTATATTCTCAAATACTATTACCTATGATAGCGTTTAGTTTTGTTAGTATGTCACTTAGTGGAGTTCTGGTTATTGCCAAAAAATTGAAACAATCTATGTATTGGCAGATTTTATATCTATTAATTACACTATTATCACTTTATATCGGATATTGGTATTTCAAAGATATTATCTTTACTTTAATAATTTTTTCCATAGGTAGGAGTTTGGCATACGCAGTTTATATTGCAATGTCTTATAAATATGCAAAAAAATAGTTATGAAAAATAAAATTTGTCATCTTACGTCAGTACATCATATAGATGATTCTAGAATTTTCAAAAAAGAATGTGTAAGCCTTGCAAAAGCAGGTTTTGATGTAAGTATTATAGCATGTGGAGAGAAGGGCTTTGAGGATGTGAAGGATGGTGTACGTCGTTATTCTATAAAAACACCAAAATCTAATAGGATTAAAAGAATGTTTACAAATATCAATGTAGTTTATAAAAAAGCATTAGAAGTAAATGCAGATTTATACCATTTTCACGATCCAGAACTTCTGACTATAGCACTGAAACTAAAAAAGAAAAATAAAAAAGTAATCTTTGATAGTCATGAATTTACATCAGAACAAATAAAAATAAAACCATATCTACCAAAACTTGTAAGAAATTTTGTATCAAAACTATTTACAAAATATGAAAACTATGTTATAAAGAGATTGGATGGGGTTATTATTCCATGCTCTTTAGATGGGAAGAACTATTTTGAAGGGAAAACTAAAAATGTTGTCTATATAGATAATACACCCCTTTTTTCGGATGTATCTGTTGTGAATTTTGGTACGAGAAACAAAATTTTTCATTTAGGAACACTTACCTATGAAAGAGGAATAAAACACTTGGTGCAAGCGTCTCATTTGTCCCAAACTACTCTGGTTTTGGCAGGGCGATTTTCTCCCCCTTCTTTTGAACAAGAACTCCGAGAGTTGCCTGATTTTGCATCTGTAGAATATAAAGGATTTATAGGATTTGAAGAAAAAATAGCCATTTCTGAAGAATGCTTTGCAGGAGTATCTACGCTTTTAAATGTTGGGCAGTATCCTAGGTTAGGAAATCTACCTACAAAAGTGTACGAATTTATGGGAATGGGAATTCCTGTAATTTTATCTAATATCGAAACAGCAAAAAAAATTAATAAAAAATATAATTTTGGAATTTGTGTAGACCCATCAAATCCAAAAGAAATTGCAGATGCGATTCTTTATTTGAAAAACAATAAAGAAATTGCAAAGGAAATGGGTGATAATGCGAGAAAAGCATTCGAAAATGAATTTAATTGGAAGATAGATGAAAATAAACTGCTGAAATTTTATAATGAGATTCTTGAGAAATAGGTAAAAAAAAACTGTGCAAATTCTATTCTTTCTATACATATTATCAAAAAAATATTATGTTTTATATTTGTAAAAAAAGAAGTAGAAAACCGCTGTTTTTTTGAATGAGTATGATGTGAAAATTATGAAAACTATTAATGTGAAATTTTTTTTGTTCAATATTTTTTGTGTTTGGATTTATATTTCAGCACTTATTTATTCTATCAATGTACTTTCAGGAGTATGGTGGTATCAGCGGATAATTTTTCATCAGCAAGATTTTAATACTTATCTATTTATCTACTTGTTCGCAGTGCTTCCCATACCTTTTTTTCAAAAGAAATTATTTTTACCCAGTGATTTTGTAAATATATATCTTTATATGTTTACATTTGTCCCTGCTGTTGTAGTCCCATTTTTTCTAAGTAGCCCCAAATCATTTAATTACGATTATATCTTTTTTTTAATAGTCTTTCTTTTGTGTTTTATTTATTTACAAAGAAACAAACTACCTAAACGCTCTATTATTCATTTTGTTAAACCTTTACCCAAGAGTATTTTATTCCCTCTTTTGATGACAATATATGGAGTAGCAATAATTGTTTTTATTGCCACTTTTGGGTTTAAGTTTACAGTGCCTTCCTTGGAAGATGTTTACGATATAAGAGCACAGTATAAGGAAACTACACAAGGTAATGCTTTTGCTAGGTATCTTGTTGGCTGGATGGGTTATATTATCAATATTTTTGTATTTTTAATAGGATTAGAGAAAAAAAATAAAACATTAATAATAGGGACTATTATATTTCAGTTTTATATATTTTCATTAATGGCACTCAAAAGTCATCTTGCAACAATGCTTCTTGTAGCTATCATATATTTTTTAATGAAAAAATATAAAAGTTTTAGTACCAATCGATTTGTTTTTTTTGTTACATCTTTAATTTTTTTATTTTTTCTTTTGGATTTTTTATTTAACGATACATTATTCCAAACACTTATTACTAGGAGAATATTACTTGTACCCAGTCAATTAACTTATTATCACTTCGAGTATTTTTCCCAATATCCCAAAACACAATGGGCAAATTCTTTTATGGGAGGCCTTTTGGATTATCCTTATAAGATGAAACCACCTAACATTATAGGAGATCAATATTTTAATCGTGAAGAAATGACAGCCGTAGTTAATTTTTTTATGGAAGGTTATACAGCATTTGGTTATATAGGCGTTATTATAGTAACGGTTTTGTTTAAATTATTTACTCAGATTATAGACTATATATTTGTGTATAGAACAGGACAGAGTGTTGTTTTCATTGCATTGTTTTTTGTTTTATTTAATGTGATGAATAGCACATCTATTTTTACATTATTGCTAACCCATGGTCTATTGTTGTTAATATTATTATCGGTGATTTTCCCTTGGAGCCAATATATTGGAGAAAAAAAATATAAATAAAATGGTGTTATGAGATTAATGATATTTGTGATTATAAGTTTGTTTTTTGTGAATACTACAAAAGCTCAAACAAGTGTGTCTAGTAAAAATTCAGAGAATATTATGTTCTTTGATTCTAATTTACCTACAGATCATATTAATAATAGATTGAATGCTGTAATTAGAAACTTTGCTAGAAATAATGGAGTTTCAAAAGAAAATATCAACTTGCCGTATGTTTCAGCTCATCAGCTATATATTCCAATGTTGTATGCTTATCAAACAGAGAAACAAGATTTACTGAGTAGCTATCCAAATTTATTTACATATAAAAATGTAGATGCTGTACTTTCCTCTGATTTTGTAACAGATTTGGATAAAAAGATTTTTATATTTTTTACAGCTGAGTACATTCGTCTTTTGAATTCAAATTCCCAAGAAACTAAAAAAATATATTCTTTAATAAGCAAATATAATCAAGATTATTGGTTTAAAGTACCTGGCAAAAATTGGCAAACTGAAAAAATAAATTTTACAGGTAAAAAAGAGCGAGTAGAAGCAATTTTAGCTAATAAATACAATGGTGATAAATCCTATTACAATGCTATAACAGATAATGAGTTATTTGTTATGGCATCAGCTGTTAGTTTAGCTATTAGTGAAGAGAAAATGCAAATTTCTGACAATCATAATGATGAAATAGTAAATACTTTTTACGAAGTAATGAAAACTCAGGTCAAAACTAATGACGATGGCACATGGTTATTTCAACCAGATGTATGGAGAAATCATAGTGATTTTGCAAATGTAAAATCATCAACAAACATTCCTGTAGCTTGGGATGCATCACATTTTTCTAGATTTCCAGCGTATTTATATCTATTAAAAATATATTTTTCCGACAAGAAAGAGAAGTATATATATATAACCCAGTTACAAGAAGGACTCGCAAAACAATTTATAGAGAAGGTGGCCGTTTTTGATAAGACAGCGAATAAATATACATTTAATAACTACATGTCTGGTGACAATAGAGCATTTAGGACGAATTATAAAAATAATCGTACACAAGGAGAGTCACAGAACTATACTCATATTTTTTTTGGTTGGTGGAAATTATTGCCAAGTAAAGAAATAAGCGAAATGTATGATAATTTGTACAACAACTTCCAGATATATGAAAATGAAAATGAGCAAATAAAGAGATTCCAAGAAATATATAAAGAGATAATAAATCTGAAATAGAAATAATTACTAAAAACACTCTAAATAAAAATTTTGGATAGAGTTCTACCATATACTAAAATACAAACTTACAATATCGTAAATCTATTAGTAGGATTTTATATGTTTTCCCTTATCCCATTTTTTTTAGGGGAAATAGTTTCAGTTCGGCAGGTTGTGTATGTATACAGAATGTTAAGTTTTTTGCTCGCTATCTCTGCTATAATTATAGGGGTATGGCAAGGTATTAAAGTACATTACTCCCTCTATATAATCTTATTTTTTTTTCTACTTTATACCTTTCGACTAAGTTACGATACATACTATTTGCAAATTATATATAAAACTCCTTTTTGGGATTATTTTGCAAAGATATGGGGAATATGTGTGATACCCATAGTTAGCATATATTTTACGGATTTTAAAAAAATAAATTTAGATAAAATAGTTTTACCTATTTTCATTTGTTTATTGCTATTTTCATTCATTAATTTTATATTTTACGATTTCGAGGGTTACACGAAACGCTCATCAGGAATTACCTTTATGTGGCCGATAGGTTTTGGTCAGGTAGGCGTTACATTGTCTCTACTCAGTTTATATTTTTTCTTTTCCAATTATAGCAAATATTATATCTATGGTTCTTTTTTTAGTTATGTTTTGGGTGTTATAATTATTTTTATTTCCGCAAGCAAAGGTCCTGCATTAATATTGATTTTAATAACAGTAATTGTGCTATTATATTATTATAGGCGAATTAGCAATTATAAACGGAAAATTATTTTAACTATCATCGTATTATTAGCAATTATTTTAGGATTATTATATCCTGTAATTGTAGAGTCTGCGATTGTACAGCGCTCTGTGGATAGTTTTTATGCAAAAGATGGTTCAACTATTGAGCGGTTACAGATTTTAAAAACCACGGTAGATTCCATAAAAGAAAACTATATATTTGGCAAGTCCTTTTTGTTTACTGTAAGCGGGTTACCACATTCTACATATCCACACAATCTTTTTTTGGAGTCTTTTTTTACATTGGGAGTTTTTGGATTTAGTATTTTTATATATATTAATTACATAGCCATAGTAAGTTTTTTTCGGATAGTTAGAAATGGTAAATATCATTATTTTTGGGTAGCATTATTATTTGGTCAGTTTTTTTTGCAAGCTCAGTTTTCATTATCTTTATACAATAGTGTTTTTTATTGGCTTATTTTAGCACTGTTAGTTAATGTAGATAGTCAGAAAAATAGTAAATTTGTCCACAATTAATTTTAAAAATGAATATTTTAATTTTTTATCAATATTTTGGTACACCAAAAGGAAAATGGAGTACAAGGATGTATGAGATGACCCGTAGATGGGTAAAGCAAGGACATAAAGTAACAGTAGTAACAGCTCCATACGAAAAATCAGATATAAGAGCTAATAAGTTTATTGAACGACAAAACATTGAGGGTATAGATATTATTGTCATAAATTCAGCTGATTCTAATAGAGATCCCATTTTTAAAAGAATTTATAAAGCTGTTGTTTTTTCGCTAGTCTCAGTATATTTTTCACTTACTAGTAAATATGATATAGCTATGTCAAGTTCTGGACCAATAACAGTTGGGCTACCAGGGTTATTTGCTAAAAAAATTAGAAACAAAAAATTTGTATTTGAAGTAAGAGACTTGTGGCCTGCAGGAGCAGTAGAATTAGGTAAACTGAAAAATAAATTCCTCATAAATATTGCTACAGGATTCGAAAAATTGTGTTATAAAAATGCAGATTTAGTTGTACCCTGCAGTAAAGGAATGGAAGAAGGAGTTCTACATAAATGGCCATCTGCTAATACATTGGTTATTACAAATGCATCAGATAACACACTGTTTGATAATATAAACGAATTGCCATTGGGATATGAACAATACGCCAATAAAAAAATCTTTATTTACGCAGGTTCTCTTGGTATTATGGATGAAGTGGAACAAGTATTGTTTGGGATGGAAAAACTTCAGAATTCAGATATACAGCTTGTTATAATAGGAGATGGGGCTGAAAGAAAACATTTGGAAGAACTTACATTGAAAATGAATCTGAATAATGTAAGTTTTTTAGGACTTATGCCAAAAACAGAAGTTGTAAAGTGGTTTAAGGTTGCCCAGGCATCTTTTGTTACCTTCAAAGACTTACCCGTTTTACAAACAAGTTCACCTAATAAAATGTTTGATTCCTTTTCGGCATCGGTCCCTATTATACAATCAACAAAAGGATGGATAAAAAAAATGGTAGATGAAACAAACTGTGGAATAAACGTAAATCCTAAAAACCCCCAAGAATTTGCAAACGCTATGGAAATGATAGCTTCTAATCCAGAATTACAAAAACAGATGGCAGAAAATGCGAAAAAACAGGCTATGTATACTTTTGATAGAAATCGTTTAGCACTCCTTTACATACAAAAAATGGTGGAAATATTTAATCAAAAATAAGAATTCAACATAAGTTGTAGTTTTTATGAATAAAGTTGTTGGTGAAAATGAAAAATAAAATAGCACTTTTTGGGGCAACGGGTTTCTTAGGTTCTTATTTAGAGGCAAATCTAAGCGGAATTCTTGTGCCTGTAAATATTAGAAAAACAGACTGGGAAAGTGGTATAGCAGACTCACAGGTGTTTATCAATTGTATAGGCAAGGCTCACGATCATGCTGGAAATGCAACAAAAGAAGATTTTTACTTTGCTAATTTTCATATTGTTAAAAAATTGTTTGATGTTTTTCTGAAATCTAAAGCTACATTGTTTATTCACATTAGTTCTATTGCTTCAACAGAAGAGTATAATAGAGATAAGAGTATCGAAGAAAAAGATGAACCCAATCCACAATCATTTTATGGAAAATCTAAATATGAAGCAGAAAAATGGCTTATGGAGCAATCTTTACCTGAAAATAAGAGAGTTATTATACTCCGTCCTCCGATGATTCATGGCGTAGGAGATAAAGGAAGTTTGGTTCTGCTTCATAAGATTATCTCAAAAGGTATCCCTTATCCATTAGCTTCTTTTAATAATTACCGTTCATTTATTTCATTAGAAAATGTGTTGTTTTTTATTGAGGAAATCATTGAAAAACATAATCATATAAAATCTGGAATTTATAATATTTCTGATGATGAATCTATTTCTACAAAAAAGATTATTGAAATAATAAAAGAAATAGAAAATAAAAATATAATCAGTTTAAATATTCCTAAGTCTGTAATAATAATCTTGGCTAAAATAGGAGATTTTGTTCCCATTCCATTGAATACCAAAAGGTTAAAGAAAATGACAGGAAATCTAGAGGTTTCCAACAAAAAAATAAAATCTACTTTGGGAATTACAAGACTTCCACTAACTGCGGAGGAAGGCATTAGGAAAACCATAAAAAGCTTTAAAAATAAATAATATGATACGATTTTTCGACTTTATATTTTCATTCTTAGGCATACTTTGTCTGTTACCGATTGGTATTGTACTTTACATTATCGGTCTATTCGATACAGGGAAGCCTATTTTTGTGCAAGAGCGTGTGGGAAAAAATAAAAAACCGTTTAATTTGATTAAATTCCGAACGATGGATGTCGCTACAAAATCTGTAGCTTCACACTTGGCGAGTGCTTCCTCTGTTACCAAATTCGGTGTATTTCTCAGAAAAACTAAATTAGATGAATTGCCTCAGCTTATCAATGTTTTGAAAGGAGATATGAGTTTGGTAGGAGCAAGACCTAATCTTTTCAACCAAACAGAACTCATAGAAGAACGAGAGAAATTAGGCGTTTATAATTATCTTCCAGGGATTACAGGTTTAGGTCAGATAAATGATGTAGATATGTCCACACCAAAAAAATTAGCGGAATTGGATGCCGAAATGTACAAAACACTATCTATTTCCAAATATTTTCATTACATTCTTGCAACCGTTACCGGCAAAGGACAAGGCGATAGAGTAGGAAAATAAAAATTGAAAAATGTATAAAAATCATATCAAAAGATTTGTAGATTTTGCACTTTCATTGATGATGATTTTGTGTTTCAGTCCTTTGTTTTTTATTATTTCAGTTGTTTTTGTATTGGTTTTTCGTCAAAATCCTTTTTTTATTCAAAAAAGATTAGGGAAAGATGCCATAATTTTTTCTATTATTAAATTTAAAACAATGACGGATGAAAAAGATGAAAACGGAGAATTTCTACCCGATGAAAAGAGATTAACAAAGTTTGGAAACTTTCTGCGAAAGACCTCGTTAGACGAGTTGCCTCAGCTCATCAATGTTTTGAAGGGCGATATGAGTTTGGTTGGTCCACGTCCATTATTGCCATATTATATGGATTTGTACAACGATTTTCAGAAACGAAGAAATGAGGTAAAACCAGGAATTACAGGGCTGGCTCAGATTAATGGTAGAAATCATTTGCCGTGGCAACAGCGTTTTGAATATGATATTTGGTATATTGATAATTTAAGTTGTTGGTTAGACATAAAAATTTTATTTTTAACCATTCTAAAAGTTCTAAAATCCGAAGGTGTGAGTGGAGCGAAACAATCTATTTCACAAGAATTTGAAGGAAATGATTAACTGCTAAATATTAAAATTGTTCGTTTGTAATGAATGAAAATAAGTTAAATTATTCTTTATAAAAGAATGATTTTTATAAACAAAGGACGTCTGTTAGAGAATATTGTATTTCTGGAACTTCTAAGAAGAGGTCGGGAAGTTTATTATTTCTCAGGAAAAAACGAATGCGATTTTCTCGTGAAAGAGGGAACGCAAATTACAGAGGCAATTCAAGTTGCTTATGAATTAAATAACGAAAATTACAAAAGAGAAATAGCGGGATTGTCCGAAGCAATGCGTATCTTTAGCATCGGTAAAGGAGTTTTATTGATTTTTGAAAATTCTAATAATTTTACAGAAGAGTTGCCAGAAAATATTACCATAATTCCGGTTTATAAATGGTTGTTGGAAGTAAATTGAAAAAATACATCAGAAGAATTTAAAGTAAATAAATGAAACAAGCAAATAATGAAAAATCCAAAATATGGCTGTCTCCTCCGCATATAGGCGGTCGGGAAAAGGACTTTTTGATAGAAACTCTTCAACAAAATTGGATTTCTACTTATGGGGAAAATATTGATGTATTTGAAACTCAACTATCTGATTTCTTAGAAATTGATAAAGAAGATAATATTGCGGCCCTCAGTTCTGGTACAGCAGCTTTGCATTTGGCATTAATCATTCTTGGAGTAAAGGCTAGTGATGAGGTTATTTGCCAGAGTTTTACCTTCTCAGCATCGGCAAATCCTATCGTATATCAAGGGGCAAAACCTGTTTTTGTGGACAGTGAAACCAATACTTGGAATATGTGTCCAAAAGCATTAGAAACAGCCATTGAAGACAGAATAAATAAAGGTAAAAAACCAAAAGCCATCATCATCGTTCATCTTTACGGAATGCCTGCAAAAATGGATGAACTATTGAGGATTTCTCAAAAATACGACATCGCAATCATTGAAGATGCCGCAGAAGCCTTAGGCTCGTCTTACAATGGTAAAAAATGTGGAACATTTGGCGAACTTTCTATTTTAAGTTTCAATGGAAATAAAATCATTACTACATCAGGTGGTGGAGCATTAGTTTGTAAAACCAAAGAACACAAGGATAAAGCGATTTTTCTATCAACACAAGCTCGGGATAATGCACCGCATTATCAACATTCGGAGATTGGCTATAATTACAGAATGAGCAATGTTTCCGCAGGGATTGGTCGTGGACAAATGGAAGTTTTAGAGGAGAGAATTGCACAACGCAGAGCCAATCATCAGTTTTATTTGGATTTGTTTAAGGATGTGAAAGGCGTTACAGTTTTCGCAGAACCGAGCGAAAATTATTTCTCAAATCATTGGCTTTCTGCTATT
>JAUNTR010000317.1 GCA_030538575.1 Cruoricaptor ignavus
AAAAAAATATGGCAAAATATACAGAAGACGATCTGCGAGAGGATCTGAAAACCAAAGAATATGAAGCGGGATTTTATACCGATATTGAGTATGAAGATTTCCCGACCGGACTGAATGAGGACATCGTTCGGATGATTTCTGAAAAGAAAAACGAACCCGAGTGGATGACCGATTGGCGACTGGAATCGTTCCGCATTTGGCAAAAAATGGAAGAACCAGATTGGGCAAATGTTACTTACGAAAAACCCGATTTCCAAGCCATAAAATATTATGCTGCTCCAAAGAAGAAACCGGAGTTGGCAAGTTTGGATGAGGTAGATCCCGAACTTTTGAAAACCTTCGAGAAACTCGGCATCAATATCGAGGAACAAAAACGTTTGGCAGGCGTAGCCGTAGATATTGTAATGGATTCCGTTTCTGTAAAAACCACATTTCAAGATACTTTAAAGGAAAAAGGCATTATCTTTATGTCGATTTCTGAAGCGATAAAAGAATATCCTGAATTGGTGAAAAAATACATCGGCAAAGTCGTTCCGAGAGGCGATAATTTCTATGCCGCTCTCAACTCTGCTGTATTTTCCGATGGTTCGTTTTGCTACATTCCGAAAGGTGTGAAATGTCCTATGGAATTGTCCACTTATTTCCGAATTAATCAAGCGGGAACGGGGCAGTTCGAGAGAACTTTGGTCATTGCAGATGAAGGCAGTTACGTTTCCTATTTGGAAGGTTGTACCGCTCCTGCGAGAGACGAAAACCAATTGCACGCTGCAGTTGTAGAACTCATTGCTATGGATGATGCGGAAATAAAATATTCCACCGTACAAAACTGGTTTCCAGGAGATGAGAATGGAAAAGGTGGTGTTTTCAACTTTGTAACCAAAAGAGGACTTTGCGAGAGAAATGCAAAAATTTCTTGGACACAGGTAGAAACCGGCTCTGCCGTTACTTGGAAATATCCGAGTTGTATTCTGAAAGGCGATAATTCCATTGGTGAATTTTATTCCATTGCTGTTACCAACAATCATCAGTACGCTGATACAGGAACAAAGATGATACATATTGGAAAAAATACACGCTCAACCATTATTTCCAAAGGAATTTCCGCAGGGAAATCCAACAACTCGTACAGAGGCTTGGTAAAAGTAATGCCAACTGCAAAAGGAGCAAGAAATTTCTCACAATGCGACTCATTACTTATGGGTAACGAATGTGGAGCACACACATTTCCGTACATCGAGATAAAAGATCCTACGGCACAATTGGAACACGAAGCCACGACTTCTAAAATTGGGGAAGACCAAATTTTCTACTGCAATCAAAGAGGAATAGATACTGAAAAAGCCATTGCTTTAATCGTGAATGGATTCAGCAAAGAAGTCCTAAACAAACTCCCAATGGAATTTGCCATCGAAGCCCAAAAACTTCTGGAAATCTCGTTGGAAGGAAGTGTAGGGTAGTTTGGGAATGAGAGAATTTGATAATGAGATAATTCGGTAATTAAAAAATAGAATAATGAAAGAGAATATTATTATCAACAAAACATTTCAGTTCTCTCTTGATATTATTGAATATTGCGAACTGTTGCATAACGAAAAGAAATTCGTTATTTCCAATCAATTACTAAAATCGGGAACTTCGATTGGGGCTAATATTAGGGAGGCTCAAAATAGTGAGAGTAAAAACGATTTTATACATAAATTTAAAATTGCAGCAAAAGAAATAGAAGAAACAAATTATTGGCTGTTGCTTTGTCAACACTCGAAGAATTACCCAAACTGTCAGACATTAATTTCCCAACTAAAAGAAATAGAAAATATTACTAATAAAATTATAATAACATTAAAAACAAAAGGTAACTGAGTATAAATAATCAAAAAAACCGAATGTAAACAATCATAAAATCACTAAATTATCTCATTACCACATTATCTAATTATCTAATTACCACATAAATATTATGCTAAAAATAAACAACTTACACGCCAAAATCGAAGATGGCGTAGAAATCCTAAAAGGAATAAACTTGGAAATAAAACCAGGAGAAGTACACGCTATAATGGGGCCCAATGGTGCTGGAAAATCCACGCTTTCTTCCGTAATTGCAGGAAAAGAAGATTATGAAGTTACCGATGGCGAAATCCTTTTCGATGGCGAAAACATCGTAGAAGATGCTCCCGAAGAACGAGCACACAAAGGCATTTTCCTATCGTTTCAGTATCCCGTAGAAATTCCAGGAGTTACGGTTACCAATTTCATAAAAGCCGCCATCAACGAAACCAGAAAAGCGAAAGGTTTGGAAGAACTTCCAGCTAAAGAAATGTTGGCTTTGGTGCGTGAAAATTCCGAAAAGTTGGAGATTAAAAAAGATTTTCTTGGGCGTTCGCTCAACGAAGGATTTTCGGGAGGCGAAAAAAAGAGAAACGAAATTTTCCAAATGATGATGCTCGACCCGAAATTGGCAATCTTGGATGAAACCGATTCGGGATTGGATATTGATGCTTTGAGAATTGTTGCCGATGGCGTAAACAAATTCCGAAACGAAGGCAATGCTGTACTGCTCATCACTCATTATCAGAGGCTTCTCAATTACATTCAGCCAGATTTTGTACACGTTTTGGCAGACGGAAAAATCATAAAAACCGGCGA
>JAUNTR010000318.1 GCA_030538575.1 Cruoricaptor ignavus
AATTATCCAAGATTTTTTCTAAGGAATCTTTGTCTTTTAGCCTGCCATCTTTTCTGTGAAATACGCCATCTGTATTCACATTTCCAAAATTTGGAAGATGAGTTTTGGGTTCGCTTTCAAACAAAGCAACCTCTTTTTTGCAAGACAAAAATATAATGCTAAAAGCCATTAAAATTACAACCTTAGAAATGTATCTCATTATTTTTTATATATTAATAACTAAAACAGTCACATTTTTTACAATCCCATCTTTTTACAACATTACCTATATTTTATGGAAACTTATTGTATCATTTTATAAATTCCATTTAATTGAAAATCAAGAGTTGAAAGCCATAATCTCATACTTATTAATCTAACTAATCAGTTCCAATTTTCAACTCTCAATTTTTCACGTTCCATTAAACAGAAGGCGTTATAAACGCATCGTTTTTCGGAAACTTCTCAGCGAGTTCATCACTAAGTTTGAAAGTCCCTTTTATAACATCGGTCGGGTTTTTGCTAATCCAATCACTAAGGTCGATAGATTCGTAGTTTCCATTGTTAAACCCTATTAAAACAACAAGTTTTTCAGTTCCTGTATTTTTAATGTAATGTCCTGCTCCCATCGGCACATAGCCAACATCTCCGGCATGGAAGGTATCTTTTACAAAAGTAGATTCGGCTAAGAAAATGCCCATTTCGGCTGTTCCTTGCAGATAATATTGCCATTCATCAGCATTTGGATGCCAATGCATTTCGCGCATTGCTCCAGGTTCAATTTCAAAAACAGTTCCCGAAATGGTTTTTGCCACAGGGAATTCTTTTTGTGTAACGAGTTTTTGCGTTCCTCCACCTGGTACAAGTATCGGAACTTGGGCACTTAGCGGATAACGATGCGGAGAAACCAGCGTAGTTTCACTCCTTTGCAAGGCAATTCCAGAAGCCACATCGGGCAGTTCGCTCGGTGCAAAATAAACTTCTTTTTGAGGCAGCTGAGCAACCTCTTCAACAGAAATTCCTAAATTTTGTGCAGCAATTTCAGGTGGTACAGATGACACGAAATCGGTTACGCTGAATGTGTGGTCTTCCGAGAAATCTCCATTATCAAAAATTAATATAAAATGGCAAGATTCCGTTCCGATATTTTGCAACATATGTCCAAATCCTCTTGGAAAATACCAAATATCACCAGCATTAAAAATATCTGTAAAACCATTGCCTTCGGGGTCAATCATTGTTGTTCGCATTGTGCCTTTTACAACGTATCCCCATTCGGCTGCGTTGGCATGCCAATGCATTTCTCGCATCGCTCCCGAATCCAAATGCATACTTACGCCTGCAATATTTTGCGAAGCTGGAAAATCCTTGACAGATGCCCCACGTGTAACGCCACCTTCAATAACTTTGGGTTCTTTTTTTTCTAATTCATACTTAAATGAATTGTGATTTTGTGTTTCCATTTTTTTAATTTAAATTAAAATATTGTATATAATTTCATTTATCCTTGTATTTCAGATAAAGCAAATCTTTGGCAAATTATAAATTATTTTTCAAATAGATATATGCGGAAAATCATAATAAAAAGTTAAACCGAAAATTCTTTCACAATTTTATCTACAATAAACTGGGCTAATTTCTCTTTGCTCTGATGAGTCCAGCCTGCGATATGCGGTGTTACAATGGCTTTGTCGGAATTTAAAAGATATTGCAAATCCTCATTCTCGGTTTCCAAATTTTCAAAAGAAGATTTTTCGTATTCCAAAACATCTAAGGCTACGGCTTTTATTTTTCCTGATTTTAATGCTTCAACTAAATTTTTAGTTTTTACATTTTTTCCTCTTGCGGTATTGATGAAATAGAAATCTTTTTCCATCTCGGAAATAAATTTTTCATCTATCAAATAATGCGTTTCTTCCGTAATCGGAATATGAAGACTGAGAATATCCGCTTCTTTTTTCAGTTGTTGCAGAGGAACTTGCGTGGCAAACTCATCGGAAAGATTAGGCAAAATATCATAGAAAATAACACGAACGCCAAAACCCGAAAGTCGCTTGGCTGTTGCTTTCCCCATATTTCCGTAACCGATAATCCCAAAGGTTTTACCGAGAAGTTCGTCGCCTCTATTTTCCTCTCGTTTCCAAATTCCGTTTTTCACTTCATTAGAAGCGATAAACAAACGGTTCATCAGCAAAAGCAACATCCCGAGAACGTGTTCCGCCACAGAATCCCGATTCCCTTCGGGCGAACTGATGATAGAAATCCCCAATTCTTTGGCTTTTTCGCAATCTATATTTTCTAAACCCGCACCAACTCTGGCAATAAATTTCAGATGTTTTGTACTCTCCAAAAAGTGAGCGTCCAACGGAATTCGGCTTCGGATAATAATGCCATCGTAATCTTTTATCTTAGCTAAAACCTCATCGTACGAGGATTGGTGATCTTCTTCTATAACAAAACCTTTGTCCGAAAGTTGCTCGGCAATCAGCGGATGATTTTTATCGAGTTGCAGGATTTTCATTGAAATAAATTAAGAGATTATGGGATTAGGAAATTAAGAAATTACAATGTTTAATGTTCAAGGCTTAAACCTTCAAGGTTTTTACTACACAAACAATTTCCTCAATTCCACAGAATCAGCGGCTTTCATTCTTCCTGAA
>JAUNTR010000319.1 GCA_030538575.1 Cruoricaptor ignavus
CGCTTTTCCCCATAGAATAGAAATGCAGAACAGGAACGCCAAAGTCCCTAAGTTCTCGACATTGTTGTATTGCCCATTCTATCCCGATTTGTTTTACCGCAGCGTTGTTTTTAGCAGCATCTATTTCCTTAATTATATCCTCAGGCAAATCTATCTTAAAGGTTTTTGGTAACATCGAAAGATGCCCTTTGGTAGCAATTGGTTTTATACCTGGAATAATCGGCACATCGATTCCCATTTCACGAGCTTGGTGTACAAAATCGAAAAATTTTTGATTATCAAAAAACATTTGCGTTACCACATAATCTGCTCCTGCATCTACTTTTTCTTTTAGTTTTTGCAAATCGTAGTTCATAGATGGGGCTTCCAAATGTTTTTCGGGATAACCTGCCACACCGATACAGAATTTATTTTCATCAGTAGAACGCTCGTTATCAGTTAGATATTTACCGCAACCAACATCATTAATGTGTTTTACCAAATCCGATGCATAACGGTGTCCGCCTTCGGTTACTACAAATTGGTTTTGCCCTTTCATCGCATCTCCACGAAGTGCCATTACATTTTCAATTCCCAAATAAAGGCAATCTACCAAAAGATATTCGGTTTCCTCTTTTGTAAAACCGCCACAAAGAACGTGTGGCACGGTATCTACCTTATATTTATGTTGTATAGATGCACAAATTCCCAAAGTTCCAGGTCGCATTCTGGTCATTTTTCGTTCCATCAATCCGTTTTCTTTTTCGATGTAAACGTACTCTTCCCGAGAAGTGGTAACATCTATAAACGGCGGTTGGAACTCCATTAGCGGATCTATATTTTTATACAAATCTTCAATTCCTGTTCCTTTTGGTGGCGGAATAACTTCTAACGAAAATAATGTTTTTCCGTTGGCGTTTTTTATATGGTCGGTAATTTTCATTTTCTAAAACGATTTAAGGTTCAAAGTTTAAGGTTTAAAGTTTTATAACTATTTTTTAAACTAAATTCGGTGCGAGCCATTTTCTGGCAAATTCCAAATCCACACCTTTTCTTTCTGCAAAATCTTTCAGTTGGTCTTCGGTAATTTTTCCTAAACCGAAATATTTGGATTTTGGACTGGCGAAATAATATCCTGAAACGGCTGCTGTTGGGAACATTGCTAAACTTTCGGTAAGTTCTACACCAATGTTTTCTTTTACTTTCATTAAGTCCCAAATGGTTTGTTTTTCCAAATGGTCCGGACAAGATGGATAACCCGGAGCAGGACGAATTCCTAAATATTTTTCTGAAATTAAATCCTCGTTATTCAGTTCTTCATTCTCGGCATAACCCCAAAATTCGGTTCTTACTTTTTTATGCAAAAACTCGGCAAAGGCTTCTGCAAAACGGTCTGCAAGGGCTTTTACCATAATTGCATTATAATCATCGTGAGCATCGTAATATTTCTGTGCCAACTCATCTGTCCCAAAACCTGCACAAACGCAAAATGCACCTACATAATCCTGTTTACCTGTTTCTTTCGGAGCAATAAAATCCGCCAAAGCCAAATATTCTTTTCCCGCCGATTTTTTCAATTGTTGGCGAAGGGTATAAAATTTGGAAACCGTATTTCCTTGTTCATCATAAATTTCAATATCATCATCGTTTACCGTATTGGCTGGGAAAATACCGAAAATTGCTTTTGCTGTAAGTAACTTATTATCCAAAATTTCTTTTAAGATTTTTTGTGCATCTCGGAATAGTTCTTTGGCTTGTTCCCCAATAACTTTATCCTCCAAAATATCGGGATATTTGCCGTGCAAATCCCAACTGCGGAAAAACGGCGACCAATCTACAAACTCCAAAAGTTCATTAAAATCTTGATTTTCAATAATATGCAAACCTGTTTTTTTAGGTGTAGCGATCTCCTCGTTTTCCCAATCTATTTTATATTTTTGCTTACGAGCATCTTCTATTGAGATATATTCTTTATCCACTTGTCGGTTGAGAAATTTATCCCGAAACTCTTCGTATTCCTTTTTCAAATCCAAAGAATAAACATTGGATTTTTCTTTATTTAATAAAGAACTTACAACGTTTACCGCACGAGAAGCATCGTTCACATGGACAACGGTATTGCTGTATTTCGGGTCGATTTTTACAGCTGTATGTGCTTTGGAAGTTGTTGCTCCACCAATCATCAATGGAAAATTCAGGTTTTGTCTTTCCAGTTCATCGGCAATGTAAACCATCTCGTCCAAACTCGGAGTGATAAGTCCGCTGAGCCCGATAACATCTACCTGCTCATCAATCGCTGTTTGTATAATTTTTTCAGCAGGAACCATTACGCCCAAATCTACGATTTCATAATTATTACAACCCAAAACTACGCTCACAATATTTTTACCAATATCGTGCACATCGCCTTTTACAGTTGCCATTAGGATTTTTCCGTTGCTCGGTTTGGCACTGTCTTTTTCCGCTTCTATATAAGGTTGAAGATAGGCGACTGCTTTTTTCATCACTCTTGCAGATTTTACAACTTGTGGCAAAAACATTTTTCCGCTACCGAATAAATCGCCGACAACCCCCATACCTTCCATCAGATTTTTCTCGATGACTTCCAAAGGCTTGGCAGCTACTTGTCTTGCTTGTTCTACATCTTCTTCTATAA
>JAUNTR010000320.1 GCA_030538575.1 Cruoricaptor ignavus
CGCTTTTCCCCATAGAATAGAAATGCAGAACAGGAACGCCAAAGTCCCTAAGTTCCCGACATTGCTGTATTGCCCATTCTATCCCGATTTGTTTTACAGCAGCATTGTTTTTAGCAGCATCTATTTCCTTAATTAAATCCTCAGGCAAATCTATCTTAAAGGTTTTTGGTAACATAGAAAGATGCCCTTTGGTAGCAATTGGTTTTATCCCTGGAATAATCGGCACATCGATTCCCATTTCACGAGCTTGCTGTACAAAATCGAAAAACTTTTGATTATCAAAAAACATTTGTGTTACCACATAATCTGCTCCTGCATCTACTTTTTCTTTTAGTTTTTGCAAATCGTAGTTCATAGATGGGGCTTCCAAATGTTTTTCGGGATAACCTGCCACACCGATACAGAATTTATTTTCATCAGTAGAACGCTCGTTATCAGTTAGATATTTACCGCAACCAACATCATTAATGTGTTTTACCAAATCCGATGCATAACGGTGTCCGCCTTCGGTTACTACAAATTGGTTTTGCCCTTTCATCGCATCTCCACGAAGTGCCATTACATTTTCAATTCCCAAATAAAGGCAATCTACCAAAAGATATTCGGTTTCCTCTTTTGTAAAACCGCCACAAAGAACGTGTGGCACGGTATCTACCTTATATTTATGTTGTATAGATGCACAAATTCCCAAAGTTCCAGGTCGCATTCTGGTCATTTTTCGTTCCATCAATCCGTTTTCTTTTTCGATGTAAACGTACTCTTCCCGAGAAGTGGTAACATCTATAAACGGCGGTTGGAACTCCATTAGCGGATCTATATTTTTATACAAATCTTCAATTCCTGTTCCTTTTGGTGGCGGAATAACTTCTAACGAAAATAATGTTTTTCCGTTGGCATTTTTTATATGGTCGGTAATTTTCATTTTCTAAAACGATTTAAGGTTTCAAGTTCAAAGTTTAAAGTTTTACAACTATTTTTAAACTAAATTCGGTGCGAGCCATTTTCTGGCAAATTCCAAATCTACACCTTTTCTTTCTGCGAAATCTTTCAGTTGGTCTTCGGTAATTTTTCCTAAACCAAAATACTTGGATTTTGGACTGGCGAAATAATATCCCGAAACAGCTGCTGTTGGGAACATTGCTAAACTTTCGGTAAGTTCTACACCAATGTTTTCTTTTACTTTCATTAAGTCCCAAATGGTTTGTTTTTCCAAATGGTCCGGACAAGATGGATAACCCGGAGCAGGACGAATTCCTAAATATTTTTCTGAAATTAAATCCTCGTTATTCAGTTCTTCATTCTCGGCATAACCCCAAAATTCGGTTCTTACTTTTTTATGCAAAAACTCGGCAAAGGCTTCTGCAAAACGGTCTGCAAGGGCTTTTACCATAATTGCATTATAATCATCGTGAGCATCGTAATATTTCTGTGCCAACTCATCTGTCCCAAAACCTGCACAAACGCAAAATGCACCTACATAATCCTGTTTACCTGTTTCTTTCGGAGCAATAAAATCCGCCAAAGCCAAATATTCTTTTCCCGCCGATTTTTTCAATTGTTGGCGAAGGGTATAAAATTTGGAAACCGTATTTCCTTGTTCATCATAAATTTCAATATCATCATCGTTTACCGTATTGGCTGGGAAAATACCGAAAATTGCTTTTGCTGTAAGTAACTTATTATCCAAAATTTCTTTTAAGATTTTTTGTGCATCTCGGAATAGTTCTTTGGCTTGTTCCCCAATAACTTTATCCTCCAAAATATCGGGATATTTGCCGTGCAAATCCCAACTGCGGAAAAACGGCGACCAATCTACAAACTCCAAAAGTTCATTAAAATCTTGATTTTCAATAATATGCAAACCTGTTTTTTTAGGTGTAGCGATCTCCTCGTTTTCCCAATCTATTTTATATTTTTGCTTACGAGCATCTTCTATTGAGATATATTCTTTATCCACTTGTCGGTTGAGAAATTTATCCCGAAACTCTTCGTATTCCTTTTTCAAATCCAAAGAATAAACATTGGATTTTTCTTTATTTAATAAAGAACTTACAACGTTTACCGCACGAGAAGCATCGTTCACATGGACAACGGTATTGCTGTATTTCGGGTCGATTTTTACAGCTGTATGTGCTTTGGAAGTTGTTGCTCCACCAATCATCAATGGAAAATTCAGGTTTTGTCTTTCCAGTTCATCGGCAATGTAAACCATCTCGTCCAAACTCGGAGTGATAAGTCCGCTGAGCCCGATAACATCTACCTGCTCATCAATCGCTGTTTGTATAATTTTTTCAGCAGGAACCATTACGCCCAAATCTACGATTTCATAATTATTACAACCCAAAACTACGCTCACAATATTTTTACCAATATCGTGCACATCGCCTTTTACAGTTGCCATTAGGATTTTTCCGTTGCTCGGTTTGGCACTGTCTTTTTCCGCTTCTATATAAGGTTGAAGATAAGCGACCGCTTTTTTCATTACTCTTGCAGATTTTACGACTTGTGGCAAAAACATTTTTCCGCTACCAAATAAATCGCCGACAACTCCCATTCCTTCCATCAGATTTTTCTCGATAACTTCCAAAGGCTTGGCAGCTACTTGTCTTGCTTGTTCTACATCTTCTTCTATAA
>JAUNTR010000321.1 GCA_030538575.1 Cruoricaptor ignavus
TAATCCTCCATAATTTGCTTCGCTGCTTTGTGCAAATTCAATGCACGAGAGTAGTAACCAAGCCCTTTCCAATAGAGGAGAACTTCGTCGGTTTCGGCATTGGCAAGCGATTTGGCATCGGGGAAACGTTTTATAAATTCCAAATAATGAGCCGTGCCTTGTTTTACTTGCGTTTGTTGTAAAATAATCTCGCAAATCCAAATTTTATAAGGATTTGTAGTGGTTCTCCACGCTAATTCTCGGGCATTTATTTCGTACCAATCGAGAAGTTTTTTACCAATGTGAAGAAAATCAGGGTTTTGTTTGTTATGTTTCAAAAATTAGTTATATATTTGCACACCAAAATTAAAAACAAAAAAGGAAATGACAAAGGCAGAATTGGTAAATACCATCTCGAACAAGCTGGGAACCGAAAAAAACGATACTCAGAAGATAATAGAGGCTTTTATGCAAGAGATTAGAACATCTATGTACAATGGTGATAATGTATATTTGAGAGGGTTTGGTTCTTTCATCATCAAAACAAGAGCCGCTAAGACCGGTAGAAATATCTCTAAAAATACAGCAATAGAAATACCGGCACACAACATTCCGGCTTTTAAACCGTCTAAAACCTTTGTAGATAAGGTAAAGACCAAAGTTGCAGTGAAGTAATAAAATTCGTATAATATTAACCATAATTAAAATTAGTAGAAAATGCCAAGCGGAAAGAAAAGAAAAAGACACAAGGTAGCTACACACAAAAGAAAGAAAAGAAGAAGAGCTAACAGACACAAGAAGAAAAAATAATTTTCTTTAGAAACATATACAATATAGTTGATGAAGCCTGTTCATTAACTATATTTTTGTTTTAAATTAATGCTAAGTTGCTAAGCAACAACAACTTCTTTGCTTGCTAAATCAATTTAATAAGTAAAGAAGTAGATTTTGAAATAAAAAATATCTAAACAATAAATCTGAGCAATGAAAAAAGAACTCATCATTTCTTATGAAAATGAAAGCACGAAGATTGCACTGCTCGAAGACGGCAAACTTTTCGAACTCCACGAAGAGGAAGATAATAACGAGTTTACCGTCGGCGATTTATTTTTAGGTCGAGTAAAAAAACTGGCTCCGAACCTCAATGCAGCTTTTGTAAACATTGGTTACGACAAAGATGCGTTTTTGCATTATCAAGATTTAGGTCCAGACTTTCTAAGCTATCAAAAATTTCTGAAAGACACTTTTGCAAAAAGAATGCAAAGCAGTTCGCTGAAAAACTTTCAGGTACAAAAGCAGATAGACAAACACGGTACGGTAGATAAGGTTTTGGCAAAAGACGATGTAGTTCTTATACAAATTACCAAAGAACCCATTTCTACAAAAGGTCCAAGGATTTCTACACAGATTTCTCTTACGGGTAGATTTCTCGTGCTTATTCCTTTTGATGATAAAGTTTCTATCTCCAAAAAAATAAAAAGTGCCGAAGATAGAGAGCGACTGAAAACATTGATAGAAAGTATAAGACCAGAAGGTTTTGGCGTGATTATAAGAACCGTTGCCGAAGGTAAAAAAGTTGCAGAATTGCACAATGATATGAACCAGTTGGTGCAAAAATGGGAAGCAACTTTCAATAATATCCAAAAGCAAAAAGTACCATCCAAAGTATTGAGGGAAGAGGATAAAGCCTCGGCAATCCTTCGGGATAATTTCAATCAGGATTTTGCAGGAATTATTTGCGATGACGAGCAAATGGTAAGCGATATACGAAATTATTTAGAAGTTATCGCCCCAGAAAGAAAAAACATTGTACAGTTCTACAATTCGCATATTCCGTTGTTGGAGTATTATAATGTAGAAAAACAACTGAAACAAAGTTTCGGCAAACACGTGAATATTTCGGGTTCCAAAGGAGCATATTTGGTAATAGAACACACCGAAGCGTTACACGTTGTAGATGTAAACTCTGGTCCGAATATATCTTCTGCGGCAACCAACAAAGAGCACGGTTTGAACGTGAATAAAATGGCGGCTACAGAAATTGCAAGACAATTGAGGCTGAGAGATATGGGCGGAATTATCGTTGTAGATTTTATAGATATGACCAATCCCGAACATAGGAGGCAGTTGTATGAACACTTAAAAACTGAAATGCAACGGGATAAGGCACGCCACAAAATTCTCCCGCCAAGTAAATTCGGGTTAATACAAATTACCAGACAACGTGTAAGACCCGAAAAACAAATAGAAACCAAAGAGGAAAACCCTAATGCAGATGGCGAAATATTAGCCCCAATCGTAGTGGTCGAAAGAATGGGCGAAGCCATACGAAACATTATGCAAAAAGAAAAAGGGAAACTCTACCTGCACGTGCATCCTTTTGTGGAGGCTTATCTTACAAAAGGTATCAATAGCATACAGGTAAAATGGTTTATGAAATACAAAAAATGGGTGTCCATCATCCCGAGAGATAGTTACAAGTATTTGGAATACAGACTATATAACTCCAAAAAAGAAGAGCTCATCAATTACTCGAACTAAAAAGCTAAAAAGAGCATAGCACATTACAACTCCTGAATGATATACTTTTCAGGAGTTTTTTTATTTTGGGCGTGTCCCTCATTCGCAACCTTTGGCGCTCGCTACGCTCGCGC
>JAUNTR010000322.1 GCA_030538575.1 Cruoricaptor ignavus
ATAAATAGAAGTATTCTTAAAAAAAGCAAGTTGTTTCCAATGATGTAATAATTAGTGAAATTTGCAATTACTAATAATATAGAAATGAAAAAATAGAACTTAGTGCTTACAAAATACAGCTTGTCCCACTTCTTAGATTGCCCAATACAGGAGTAGAAAAAGAAGGTAAATACAAACCGAATAAAATAAAATAACGAAATTGCGGAAAATGTAAATCCAAATTTATTGAGAGAAAAATCGCCAATACCAATCTTTTCCACAAACTGCGGAACGATAGGAATGTAATGCGACACCAAAGTAGAAAGTAGTGTAATATAAACCAAAGAAACCACCAACCAAGTAGGAAATGTGTTTCCCGTATCTTCGTAGTTTTGTAGGAAGAAATCCCTCAGCCCGGCTTTTCTTTGGAAAATTTGCAATACAGCAATGAAAACCAAAATTGCTCCCAGTAGAATAAATATGACCCAATCGTAGTTTTCTGCAAATCTTACCAATTCTTTTTTTTTGCAAAAATAAGGCTTAGATTTCAGATAACAAATTTTTGTTTTTTCATTCTCGACCGAAATAATGCCATTTTGTCTTTTTTTATTTTTGGAATGATTTTGATAGATAAAACCATACAGGTTCGGAATAAATATTTGCGTATCTTTGAACCTCGAAAATGTAAAATAAATTTTAACTAAAACAACAACAATATTATGTATCCAGCAGATCTTGTAATGCCAATGAAGGCAGAACTTACCGATAATGGTTTCCAAGACCTAACAACTCCTGAGCAAGTAAACACCGCTATAAAAGAAGCCGGAACCACTTTGGTTATGGTAAATTCCGTTTGTGGTTGTGCGGCAGGTGCTGCAAGACCAGGCGTTTTGTATTCTTTAACAGGAGATAAAAAACCAGACCATTTAGTAACTGTTTTTGCAGGTTTCGATACCGAAGCTGTGGCAGAAGCCAGAAAACATTTTGCACCTTTCCCACCAAGTTCGCCTTGTGTAGCTTTATTTAAAGATGGGGAATTGGTTCATATGTTAGAAAGACACCACATCGAAGGAAATCCTGCGGGAGCTATCGCAGCGAACCTACAAGCAGCATACGATGAGTATTGCTAATTTGTAATAGAGAAATCTATACTTTTAAATTTTCATAATTACGAGAAGAGTTGCAAATATTTGCAACTCTTTTTTATTTTTAATTAAAACAAACTCTAAATTCCCAAGCTTGCTCTCACTTTTTGCAATGTAGCAGAAGCAATGGTTCGGGTTTTTTCTACGCCTTGCATCAGCTTGGTTTCCAGCTCGTCCAAATGGTTCATATAATAATCGAAAGTTTCTCTCTCTTTGGCAAATTTTTCTAAAATTAAATTGAGTAAAGCGGTTTTGGCGTGTCCGTAACCGTAGTTTCCTGCGAGATAATTTTGTCGCATTTCCGCCGTTTGCTCTTCCGAAGCAATCAATTCATAAATGGCGAAAACCTTGCAAGTATCAGGATTTTTCGGCTCTTCCAAAGGTGTGGAGTCGGTTTCTATGGACATTACTTGTTTTTTCAATTCCTTTTGTGGCAAAAAGATATTGATGATGTTTCCTCTCGATTTAGACATTTTATGTCCGTCCGTTCCTGGAACGTATTTGGTGTTTTCTTGTAATTCTGCTTGCGGCAAAACAAAAACTTCGCCCATTTGGTTATTAAATCTCGCTCCCATATCTCTTGCCATTTCCAAATGCTGAAGCTGGTCTTTTCCCACAGGAACAATCTCTGCATCGTAAAGCAAAATATCAGCCGCCATAAGGACTGGATAAGTGAAAAGCCCTGCATTTACATCTTCCAAACGATCGGCTTTGTCTTTGAAAGAATGAGCCAACTGCAATCTGGAATAAGGGAAAAAGCAGGATAAATACCACGATAATTCGCAAACTTCGGGGATGTCGCTTTGTCTGTAAAAATAAGTTTTATTGATGTCTAAACCGCACGCCAACCAAGCTGCGGCAATTTGATAAGTGTTTAGTTTCAGTTCTTCGGCATTTTTTATTTGGGTTAAAGAATGCATATTGGCGATGAACAAAAACGATTCGTTTTCCGCTTTTTTAGAAAGTTCTATTGCGGGAATTATCGCTCCCAAAAGATTACCCAAATGTGGTGTTCCAGTGGCTTGTATTCCAGTTAATATTCTTGGCATATTCGTTATTATTTCAATTTAAAAGAAATGCAAATTTACGGAAATGTTTCCTAAAACCATCGGAAATAAAAATGAAGAATGCTATGGAATTACAATTTCTTGTCCACCAAATTTAGGTTTTACGCCAAATAGAAAATCGAAGAAAACTTTGGCTCGTGCAAATTTTTCTCGCACATTGGTTTTGAAGCCCGCACTTTTATTTACATCTTTTGCATTGTATCCATAGGCTTTTATACCATTTTTGCGAGCAAGAAATACGGCTCTTTCATTATGAAACTTTTGCGAAACGATAATCAGTGCTTTTTGTCCGAAAATTTCTTTAGCCCTTACCACAGAATCCAAAGTGCGAAATCCCGCAAAGTCTTGGTAGATTTTATCTCTCGGCACACCTCTGGCAATCAATTCATTCATCATATCTTCGGGTTCGTTGTAATGTTTTTGGGAATTATCTCCG
>JAUNTR010000323.1 GCA_030538575.1 Cruoricaptor ignavus
TCCACGAAATTATCCGTGTACATTCTATGGAAGCCAGCAAAAAAGTGAAAATGGAAGGAAAAGAAAATGATTTAATTGATAGAATAATGAACGACAGTTCTTTAAAACTCGATAAATCTAAGTTAGCGGAAGTACTTGACCCTAAAAACTTCATTGGTTTTGCACCGATACAAACCGAAGAATTCATCAAAAACGAAGCCCAACCGATTATTGATAAATACAACCATTTAATCGGATTAGAAGCAGATTTGAAGGTGTAAAACAAAAGAAAAAGTTCCGTAGGGACAACTAATATTTAGAATGGAATTTATTCCGTTGTTGTTTTCTTAATTTTTTTAAACAAACCCAAATTCGACATCTAATGTCTAACAATAAAAGAATCTTCGTAGAGAAAAAAGGAATTTTCGATGTAGAAAGTCCGAAAGTTTTAACTGAAATAAAAAACATTATTCCCAATATTGAAAATGTAAAAATTTATAATATTTATGACATTTTCGGGATTGATGATAATGAGTTTTCCAAAGTCGTTCACAGCACTTTTGTAGATGCTGTAACCGATGTTTTGCACAACGAAAATCCTGCGAAAAATATACATTTCGCTACGGAATTTTTACCAGGACAATACGACCAACGTGCCGATTCTGCCAAGCAATGTATCGCTTTGCTTACAGGAAATGAACACGCCCAAGTGCGTAGCGGAAAACTCATCGAACTATTCGGTATTGATGAAAATGATTTACCAAAAATCAAAGATTTACTCATCAACAAAGTAGAATCTCAGGAAAAAGATTTAGCGAAATTAGAAATTCCTGCCGAAGAAAAACCCGATGATATTATCACATACGAAGGTTTTAATTCATTTAATCATAATGAGTTAGAAGCATTTTATAATCAACACGGTTTTGCTTTTGGATTAGACGATTTGCAACACATTCAGCAATATTATCAATCTGAAAATAGAAATCCGACTGAAACCGAACTGAAAGTTTTGGACACCTATTGGAGCGACCATTGCAGACATACCACTTTTGAAACGGCTCTTACCAACATTACTTTTAAAGTAGAAGGTAAAGAAGTTTTAGAAGCTATTTTCGCTGATTATCAAGCCAAAAGAAAATTTTTAGGAAGAGAACATCGTGCCATTTCCTTGATGGATTTAGGAACGATTGCCGCAAAATATTTGCACAAAACAGGGAAATTGGATAATTTGGTAATTTCCGATGAAATCAATGCGTGTACGGTGGAAATAGAAGCGGAATACGATGGAAAAAAAGAACCTTGGTATTTGCTTTTTAAAAACGAAACCCACAATCACCCGACAGAAATAGAGCCTTTTGGCGGAGCGTCCACTTGTTTGGGAGGAGCAATCCGTGACCCATTATCTGGTCGAGCTTACGTTTATCAAGCAATGAGATTAACTGGAGCGGGCAATGTTTTAGAGCCTGTTTCCGAAACTTTGCAAGGTAAATTACCACAACGAACCATTACCAAACAAGCGGCAAACGGCTATTCTTCTTATGGAAATCAAATTGGTTTGGCGACTACAATGGTCAGCGAAATTTACCACGAAGGTTACAAAGCCAAAAGAATGGAAGTTGGTTTTGTCGTAGGTGCTGTGCCAAAAGATTGGGTAAAACGTGAGCAACCACAGAAAGGCGACATTGTTATCGTTTTGGGTGGAGCAACGGGAAGAGATGGCGTAGGCGGAGCAACGGGAAGTTCCAAAGAGCAAGATGAAACTTCCATACACACGCTTTCTACCGAAGTGCAAAAAGGTAATGCGGTGGAAGAGAGAAAGATACAACGCTTATTCCGTAATCCTGAGGTAACAAGATTGATTAAAAAATCCAATGATTTCGGGGCAGGGGGTGTTTCCGTTGCGATTGGCGAAATTGCAGATTCTTTGGAAATTAATCTTGATGTAATGCCTCTAAAATACGAAGGTTTGAACGGAACGGAACTTGCCATTTCCGAATCACAAGAGAGAATGGCGGTTGTAATTTCTGCGGAGGATAAGGAAAAATTCATCCAATTTTGCGAGAAAGAAAATGTTTATGCTTTCCAAATTGCAACCGTAACCGACAGCGGAAGAATGCAGATTTTTTGGCAAGGTAAAAAGATTGTAGATTTGAGTCGTGCATTTTTGGATACCAATGGTTGTGCAAAATCTCAATCGGTGGAAATTTCTCATTTACAAGATATTAAGAAAGATAATATCGAATTTAGCGAAGACAATTTTCATCAATTATTAAAAAATAAAAATATCGCTTCGCAAAAAGGTTTGGTAGAAATGTTTGATGCTTCGGTGGGCGGAACTTCCGTAGCAATGCCTTATGGAGGAACGCATCAGGAAACTTTGATGGAAGGAAGTGTGCAAACTTTACCGATATTAAATGCCGAAAATGTAGAAACAGTTTCGTTGGCGAGTTGGGGATTTGATGCCGATTTATCGTCCGACAATTCTATGATTGGTGCAGCAAATGCTGTGGTAGAAAGTGTTGCGAAGATTGTCGCAATGGGTGGAGATTATAAAAAAATCCGTTTGAGTTTCCAAGAATATTTCGAGAAGTTGGGCAATAATCCTGAAAAATGGGGAAAACCTTTGGCTTCGCTTTTGGGGGCTT
>JAUNTR010000324.1 GCA_030538575.1 Cruoricaptor ignavus
CCGTACTGGAAAATATGTCGGATTTGCCAAATGCCGAAAACGATTCGCTACGAGGTATTAATTTCAAAAAACAGAATAATCAATATAAAACCAATGCACTCTGGCGAGCGATTATCATTGCTCCGAATGAGGTTTATAATCAAAAAAAATTAGACCTTACCAAAAGAAATATCGCTGCGATGAATAACTTCAACCTGATAAGTTATGAAGAAGATTTTCGTAAAAATAGTGATAGCATTATAGATGTTTCTTATTACCTCGCTCCGCTTCCAAAATACGAATTTCGTTTTGCAACAGACCTTAATTACTCGCAGATTTTAGACCTCGGTGTATCGCCTTCTGTTGATCTTACAACCAGAAATTTGTTCGGTGGAGCAGAAAACCTCACAACAAGCCTTTCGGGGACATTTGGCAGTGTGGTAAATACCAAAAATACAGATACCAGAGTTTTGGCTTATGAACTTTCCGCACAGGGAAATCTCAGTTTCCCAAGATTGCTGTTGCCCTTTAAATATTATAAACTTATCCCAAAACGCTACTCTCCTACTACCAATATTAATGCAGGTGTAAGCGTACAAAATAACATTGGGCTGGGCAGAATAAGTGTGAATACGGGGCTGGATTATTATGCCAATGTAAACGATATTGTAACACACAAACTCTCTCTAATGAATATCCAACGAACCGTTACTCGGAATAAAGATGCCTACTATGATTTTTTTCCAAGAGATGGGGAAATAAGAAATGATATGTTCCAACAATATTCCACAACATTGTATAACCAATTTTTGGCAGGACAAGTGTCGTCGGACGAAGTTTCCTCCATCATTATGCGAGATACCAATTACCAAAGTAATCTTAGTGGGGAGGAACTCAATCTTTTTAATACTTTTGTGCAAACTCTACTGAATAAAGACCGACAAACACAGGATGTTTTAATCCCATCTATCATTTATAATTTTACTTATAATGAAATTGGTAAGAAAAATAAACTCAGTCCTTTTTATTTTAATGCCAAAATAGAAGCCGCAGGAAATCTCCCAAAACTATTCACCAACGGAGACCGCAAGGAAGGAATTGTTACCGAAAATATGCAAAAAACAATTTTTGGTATTCCGTACTCTCAATTTGTGAAATTTGATGTAGATATTAGAAAATATTTGCAGTTTAATGAAGGTAAAAACACTTTGGTACTCCGCCAGTTTATTGGCGTTGGCGTTCCGTATGGCAATTCTGAAACGATGCCTGTTGTAAGGTCTTATTTCAATGGTGGTTCTAATGACATTCGGGCGTGGCGAGTTTTCGGAGGATTAGGACCCGCAGACTCTCAACTGGACGAGCGTGTGCGTGCCTATATGATGGATAATGTGAAACTTACCACCAATATAGAATACCGTATGCCATTTACCAACACATTTGAAGGAGCAGCGTTTGTAGATGCTGGAAATATTTGGAATTTGGGTGAAACAGGAATGAGCGACCAATTCAAATTCAATAAATTTATTTCGCAGATGGGCGTTGGTGCAGGTTTGGGATTGCGTATCAACGTTGCCTACATCACGCTAAGGTTAGATGCCGCTTGGAAAGTACACGACCCCAACCAACCCGAAGGACAACGCTGGGTAATAAAAAGTTGGAATCCTCTAAAAGGCGTTCTCAATTTTGCATTTGGCTATCCTTTTTAATATTTTTTATGATTAAATTTACAAAAAAGAGGCATCAAAACTAAATGGCAACAAATCTTTAATAGAATTGGTTTTACAAACCTCGCCGTTTAGTGATGCGAAATATATTTCTATATCCTGCTGTTGCTTGCTCTCATATTCTGCAATACTCTGTCTGCAAGCACCGCAAGGCGGTACAACTATGGAACTTTTTTCATCTCTTTTTGGTGCACCAATTACAAAAAGTTTCAGTATTTTTTCTTTGGGAAAGTTGGCAGAAGTCCAAAAAATAGTGGTTCTCTCAGCACACAAACCCGAAGGATAGGCGGCATTTTCTTGGTTACTTCCTGTTACGATTTCTCCGTTTTCCAAAAGAATTGCACAGCCCACCAAAAACTCGGAGTAAGGAGCATAGGCACTTTGCCGAGCTTCTTGGGCTTTTTCAAAAAGTGTTTTTTCTATTTCCGACAACTCTTCTACGCTCGAAAAATAGTCATATTTTATATTGATTTCTTTATTCATTATCGAATAATTAAAATGGGGAGTAAAATTAAGCTATTTTTATCTTACTGCAAAATCGTGTATATAACAATCGCTAATGGTTTTTTATGGAGGCTCTAAAAAACAGAAATATTTTCCTTAACCAAAAAAATCACGAAAACGAAATTATCACTTAAAACAGATATTTTTTTAAGCCAAATAAAAAATAGAATTTCTACAAAACTCTTGTGGCGTGCAGATAGGCTTTATTCCAATACCTTTCATTCAAAGATGAAACTATCACGCCTTTGGATGTAGATGCGTGGATAAACTTTACTTCTCCATCAGAACCGATTTCTTGCACTATCCCAACGTGGGACACACGATTGCCTCCCGATGTAGCAAAGAAAAGCAAGTCGCCGGGTTTCACTTGTTTTATAGTAATTTTATCTCCTGTGAGGGCTTGGTCGGAAGAAC
>JAUNTR010000325.1 GCA_030538575.1 Cruoricaptor ignavus
GAATTTGCGAGAATTGTGGGCAACAACCGCCCAATAGATAAAAGAGTGAATGCCAATGTTGTAGATTCCGTAGTCTCCAGAGAGTTGAAAATAAATGGAATAAGTAGCGAATTTGGTTTTGCTATTTTTGATAAAAATAATAAAATCACTAATATATCCGACGACGATTACACCAAACAACAACAAAATACGATATACAGTCAACCGCTTTTCAAGGACAGTTCGGGCAAAACTATTTACACTTTATCTTTGGTTTTTCCGAGGAAAAATCAATCCTTAATCAAAAACAATTTACCGATGCTTCTCGGGACATTTCTCTCCTTGCTTACGATTTTGGGGATTTATGTAACTTCCATTAATTATATGATGAGGCAAAAGAAAATTGCAGATGTAAAAACGGATTTCATCAACAATATGTCTCACGAGTTCAAAACGCCTTTGGCAACCATTTCCGTAGCAACCGATTCTTTGGCAAACGAAATAATAGCGACCAATCCCGATAAGGTAAAATATTATTCTCAACTGATAAAACAGGAAAATCTGAGAATGAAAAAACAAGTGGAAAACGTCCTAAATATGTCTAAATTGGAACGCAACGAGGTGCAACTTTTCCTAAAAGAAACCAATATGCGAGAACTTATCGGGAGGATTACAGAATCCTTTCAACTGATTGTAAACGAGAGAAAAGGAAGCCTGACTACGGAATTTACAGCGAATAAATATAAAATAAAAGTAGATGAGTTTCATCTCTCCAACACATTGGTAAACTTGCTGGACAATGCGAATAAATATTCCCCTGAAACGCCTGAAATAAAAATAAAAACCAAAAACGAAGCCAATTGGTATGTGATAGAAATTTCGGATAAAGGAATGGGAATGGAACCACAAAATAAAGGCAAGATTTTTGATAAATTTTTCCGAGAAGAAACTGGGAACATACACAATGTAAAGGGGCAAGGCTTGGGATTGTCTTATGTAAAGAAAATTGTAGAACTGCACAAAGGACAAATCCACGTGGATTCCCAAAAAGGAAAAGGCTCTACGTTTACGATTAAATTACCCTTATAAAATAATAATTAATAGGGAATAATTAATAAATATGGTAAGTATCAGTAATAATCCGATTAAAAATAAATCTTTCGATTTTGCAGTAAGGATTGTTAATTTATACAAAACCTTAACCAACGAAAGAAAGGAATTCGTAATGTCTAAACAATTACTACGTTCTGGCACTTCGATTGGAGCAAATATTGAAGAAGCAACGGCTTCTATAAGTAAAAAAGAATTTATTTCAAAAAATCAGATTTCCTATAAAGAAGCATTTGAAACTTCTTATTGGTTAAAACTTCTCCATAAAACAGAATTTATTAATGATAAAGAATTTCAACCTATGATTAATGACAATGAAGAAATTATAAAAATCCTTACCGCAATCCTTAAAACCAGTAAAAACAACTTATAGAAGTAACAAGGAATAGTTAATAATGAATAATTGAGAAGGAATAATTAATTTTTCACTATTAATCAATTATTAACTTTTCACTATTAATTTTTAATTTAAAAGAAATGAACAACAGAATATTATTAGTAGAAGATGACCAAAGTTTTGGTGCAGTATTAAAAGATTATTTAACCATCAATAACTTTGAAGTTACCTTGGCAACCGATGGCGAACAAGGTTTGAAAGAATTTACCGAAAACGAATTTGATATTTGTATTTTCGATGTAATGATGCCGAAAAAAGACGGTTTCAGCTTGGCAGAAGATGTGAAGAAAATAGATAAAAACACACCGATTATTTTCCTTACCGCAAGAAATATGCGAGAAGACATCCTAAAAGGTTACCAATTGGGAGCCGATGATTATATTACAAAACCATTCGATACCGAATTGCTTTTATACAAAATAAAAGCCATCCTACAACGCAGTACTACACTGGAAAATGAGGAGCAAGAGCAATTCAAAATCAGTGATATTTTCTTCGATTCTATGCTTCGCCAATTGCGTGTTGGAGATAACGAATACAAACTCTCTCCAAAAGAAAACGAATTATTGAAACTCCTTTGTATCCATCGCAACGATTTTATGCCGAGAGATTTAGCATTAAGAAAAATCTGGAAAAAAGAAAACTATTTTACCGCTCGCAGTATGGATGTGTATATTGCCAAACTACGAAAATTATTGAAAGATGATGAAGGCTTAGAAATCATCAACGTACACGGCGAAGGTTTCCGATTATTAGTGAAAAATTAATTCCGAAAAAAAACGAAAGGCTTCAAAGCACCGCTACATTTAGCATCAAAATTATGGAATTATTAGGCTATTTTTTCGCCATTATTATCGGTATGGTTTTAGGGCTTATCGGTGGCGGAGGCAGTGTTCTTGGCGTTCCCGTTTTCGCTTATCTCTTTGGATTAGATGCTGTAACTGCTACCACGCTGTCGCTATTTGTTGTTGGGGTTACCAGTTCCGTAGGTTCTATCGGGTTTCTGCGACAGGGTTTGGTAGATTTCAAAACGGCGTTTTTATTTGGTTTGCCATCGGTTTTGGGGATTTTATTTTCCCGAAGATTGGTACTCCCAAACTTGCCAGAATATATTATCAACCGTTGGG
>JAUNTR010000326.1 GCA_030538575.1 Cruoricaptor ignavus
AATCCTACTTTTTCGTTTGGTAAATCTTGCAAATTATAACTTACAAATTCGGAACTATTTTCCTCTATTTCCTTGTTGCTCCACCATACAAAAACAATTCCCGACACGCTAAGTATCAGGAATAATTTTATTATATTTTTAAAAATTTTCATTAAGGAAATTGATGATGTTTCATTAAAAATCTAATCCGTTTGGGAACGCTTTTTTTCTGAAAATAAATAATAATGCGGCACCAACAGTTATTGCAGAATCGGCAACATTAAAAATGTATTTAAAAAACTCAATATGTTTGCCACCAATAATCGGGATGTTTTCGGGAACATTCCAATCCACAAGCGGGAAATGTAACATATCTACCACGCAACCTTTCATAAAATGCGAGTATCCCTCACCAAAAGGTACAACTTTGGAAACTCCACCATATTCTATCCATCTTCCAACGGAATCATCGAAAACAGTTCCGCTATCGAAAATCATTCCGTAGAACATTCCATCAATCAAATTACCAATCGCTCCCGCAAAAATCATTGCCATTGGGATGAGTAGGTAATTGGTAGTTCGCCCTTCTTTAATCCATTTATTAAAAATATAAACCATTGCTCCGATTAGGAAAATACGGAGAATTACGAGAAGGTATTTGCCAATAAGCCCACCAAATTGGAAGCCGTATGCCATTCCCGGGTTTTCTACAAACGTTAGGCGAAACCAATCTAACCCCAATACAGGAACACTTTCCCCGTACTGGAAATTGGTTTTTATATAGAACTTAGAAACCTGGTCTATCAATAAAATGATAAACGTTACAAGTGCGATTTTTTTCATATTTAGATTTTAGAACCGAGATTTTGAGAACCAAAATTCGAGAAAGTCTTGTTTCTCGGTTCTTGGCTCTTAAAGTCTGTTTCTAACGTTGCATATTTTTTGCTTCAATACTCAGCGTTGCGTGTGGCACAGCTTTTAGACGCTCTTTTGGGATGAGTTTGCCTGTAACTCTGCAAATGCCATAGGTTTTATTTTCAATCCTAATAAGGGCGTGTTTCAAGTCACGGATAAACTTTTCTTGTCTTCCTGCCAAGATTGCATTCTGCTCTTTGCTTAGCGTTTCCGCACCTTCTTCAAATGCTTTGAAGGTTGGCGAAGTATCATCTGTTCCGTTGTTTTGATTATTAATAAAGTTTTGGTTAATCAATGCCAAATCTTTCTCTGCCTTATCTATTTTCTCTTGGATAAGCTCTCTAAACTCTTGCAAGTCGCTATCGCTATATCTTTGTCTGTCTTCTGCCATATTACTAATTAGTTAATTTGAGAATGAGGTAATAAGGTAATTTTTTTGGAAAAATAATTATCACATTATCACATCAACTCATTATCACATTTTTTGAACGTTTACTTTAAATTTCACTTCATCAATTTCAATCTCGTCGAAATTTGCGAGTGAATTTACAACTTCTATTTTATCTGACAAAACTTCTGAGGAAATATATTCGGTATTTTTTATAAGTTCTGTTTCAAACGGCGAATTTTCCTCTAACTGTATTGAAATTCTGTCTGTTAAATCAAAATCTTTTTCTTTTCTTAAATTCTGAATACGGTTGATAAATTCTCTTGCAATTCCTTCGGATTTCAATTCGTCAGTTAATGTCAAATCTAATGCCACAGTTATTTTTCCTTCGCTCGTTACGGTCCAACCTGGGATATCTTTCGTGAAGATTTCCACGTCTTCCAATCCAATTTCGTGTCCTGCAATTTGCATTTTTCCTTCTTTTTCCAAATTGGCGATTTGCTCCGATGTCATTGCAGAAATTTCTGCTCCCACCGTTTTCATATCTTTTCCAAGTCTTGAACCAAGGGTTTTGAAATTCGGTTTTATCTGTTTTACAATTAAATGAGCTGCTTCCTCAGCATTAATCAGTTGCAATTCTTTTACATTCACTTCTTGTTTAATGAGTTCCGAAACGGCTAAAATTTGCTCTTCCGTTTTCTTATCCAAAACCGGAATCATTACTTTTTGAAGTGGTTGGCGAACCTTGATATTTTCTTTCTTTCTTAATGAAAATACCATTGAAGTAATGGTTTGTGCCAAGTGTGTTTTTTCCACCAAATCGGTATCTATTTTGCTTTCGTCTGCAATTGGGAAATCCGTTAAATGCACGGAAATTTCGGTTTCTTTTCCTGTAACAGCATTCAAATCTTGGAATAGCTGATCCATAAAAAACGGAGCAATTGGTGCGGAAAGTTTTGCCACGGTTTCCAAACAAGTGTAAAGCGTTTGATATGCAGAAATCTTGTCTTCCGAATAATCGCCTTTCCAAAAACGACGACGGCAAAGCCTTACATACCAGTTGCTTAAGTTGTCGTTTACAAAAGTGTTAATGGCTCTCGCTACTTTCGTGGGTTCGTAATCTTCGTAAAATTCTTTTACTTCTTTAATCAAAAGATTCAGTTCCGAGAGAATCCAACGGTCGATTTCTGGGCGATTTTCAACTTCTTTTTCTTCATATTTAAAACCATCTACATTGGCGTAAAGTGCAAAGAATGAGTAAGTATTGTAAAGCGTTCCGAAGAATTTCCGACGAACTTCATCAATTCCTTCAATATCAAATTT
>JAUNTR010000327.1 GCA_030538575.1 Cruoricaptor ignavus
TTTTTTATCTGTTTTTAACTAAAATAAATCCAGAATGTTTAAGATTTCCATTAATGGAAACTTGATACCAATATGTTCCTGTTGCGACATTTCTGCCATTTTGTTTGCCATTCCAACGGAAGTTGTTATCGGTTTCCGATTGCAAAATTACGTTTCCAAATCTATCAAAAATAGAAATAGTTCCCACAATACCATTCTCGGAAAATTCAAAACTGAAAAAATCATTTTTCCCATCGTTATTTGGTGTGATGACGTTGGTTGGCGGTAAAAATAACTCGTGATTGGCAATACAACCAAAACTATTTTTTGCTGAAACCGCAACCTTGCCAAAACCAAAATTCGAAGTTCGAGGAGAAGATTGCCAGCTATTTCCAAAATCGTAAAAAAATGGCAAATCTGTTCCGTTAGCTATAATTTCTAAAAACGCTCCCGATGATTGTACCGAAATAATATCAATATAAGATTCCGAGATTTTTGTTTCTCCGTAAGTGTCGCACTCATCTGTTTTGGACAAGGCTTTCACGCTGTACGTTCCCAATTCTTTGGCTGTAATTTTCGGGCTGTTTTCTCCGATAGCTATTCCGTTTAAAAACCATTGGAAATCAAAATCATCACTTGAAAGTTCGGTGTCTAAATTGATATTGATTTCATTGCCTTTGCAGATTTTATAGCCTTCGCCCAAATCTATCGTAGGCGTATTTTTTATAATTAAATTGATGGGGACAACTTTTATCGTTTCATCAGAGTTCTTTCCGAAAATTCTTAGATAAACCGTTTGTCGATTGGCAATTTGGTTGGTGTATGGGAAATTTATCGGAAGGTTTCCCATTTGTGCATCGGTTTCATTTTCGTGGAAACTATAATCCAAAATCACGGCTTCGTGTTTGCCTGTTGCACCAAACCATACTTGGTTCAGATGATATTGCAACACAGGAAAAGGGTCTTCAAAAATATCTTTGGTAGATAAATCGGGGAGGTTTATTTCATAAATTACCCTTTTTGTAACACCGTACAGTTTCCCGAATTCTCCTGCTAAACCATAAGTTTCGTTGCGAATACGCCCTAAATCTCTATGGCTTACATATTGAAAATCATTATCCACTTCCACCTCATACAATCGGTTTCCGAGGGAAGGATGTACCCACGCAATGTACATTTTCCCATCAATCATTACCATATCTCCTGCGGCGTGTCCTGTGCCGAAATCGTGCCATTCGTAAAAGTGAGAAAGGTCGTTAGCATCGGCTCGTAAAATAACGCTGTAATATTGGGAATCGTAGCCTGGAATATATCCGCCACGTGAAATGTAAAGATTGTCCGCAGTATCGAACGACATTGCGTGGATGGGATACGAAAAATTAATTGGAATAGTTGTAGTGGTACAATTTTCTAGATTTACTTTTTTTATTTCGTCATCTAAATCTGTGCTCAGGAAAATTTCCCCTTTGGAGTTCGTTGCCAATTCATAGAAAAGGGAATATTCGCCATCCAACTCGCTACAAATGGTTTCTAATCTCGGGTTTGTGGTAAGGTCGGTAACTTTTTGTATTCCTTTCTCCAATCCCGATAAATAGAGAGTCCAAACATCTTTGGTCAGGTTTTCCAAATCTTCTTTTACTGGTTCTTTCAGTTCGTTTTCCGTAAAAGTGTAGAAGCCATTTTCCCCGCAAACTTCTATATTCTGCGAGAAAATGGAAATAGGGAAAATAAGAAATAGTAAATATTTTTGAAACATTAAAAAGTTGAGGTTATTAGTTTTTTTAAAAAATTTATTCTCGTATTTCTATTTCGTCAAAATTTCTAAAACCATTTAGGAAATCTTTTACATTCATTCGTTTTTTGCCTTGTAGTTGCAATTCTTGTGGTTCGTAATAACCGTCTTTGGTATAGATTCGGAAAAGGTTTTTAGAGATTTCTAAACCTCCATATTTCTTATCGTGATTTTCAATTTTGTACGTTCCAGAAAATATTTTCAAAGATTTTTCCTCTTCACCGATTTTTATAACGGTAAAAGCACAAGGATAAGGCGACATTCCTCGTATGAAATTATGTACCGTTTCCGATGGTTGTTCCCAATGGATTTTGGTATCTTCTTTAAAGATTTTAAAGGCATTTTTCGGTTCTGAAACTTGTGCTTGCGGTCGTTCTGTAATCGTGTTTTCAGCCAAACCATCCAAAGTTTTTACAATAAGTTTTGCACCGCTTGTCATTAGTTTATCATGCAAAGTTCCTGCATTGTCTTCGGCGGAAATTTCGGTGGTTTCTTGTAAGAGAATATTGCCTTCATCTATTTTTTCATTAATGAAAAAAGTGGTAACTCCCGTTTGTGTTTCCCCGTTGATGATGGCAAAATTAATCGGAGCGGCCCCACGATAATCGGGTAGAAGAGAAGCATGGAGATTGAAGGTTCCCAATCTCGGCATTTCGAAAAGTATTTTGGGCATCATTCGGAAAGCTACGACTACGAAAATATCGGCATTTAGCTTTTTTATTTGCTCTAAAAATTCGGCATTTCGCAATTTTTCGGGTTGGAAAGTGGGGAGTTGTTGCTCATCGGCATAGATTTTTACGGGCGATTGGTTTATTTTTTGTCCACGTCCGCTGG
>JAUNTR010000328.1 GCA_030538575.1 Cruoricaptor ignavus
AAATTTTTTCATAACACATTTTTGCTTTCTCAATATAACCTTTGGCAAGATAAGCATCGGCAAGGCTATCCCACACATTTAGTGATTGGGGATAATTTTCAGCGTTAATCTCAAAAATAGAAATTGCAATATCAGGAATTTGTCGGTCATAAAGGGCAACATATCCTATTGTATTTACAAAGCGTTCGTCCGGTGTCATCTCCAAAAACAGTTCTTTACTCGTTTTCTCTTTGTAGTCGGCTAAAATATTGGGGTTGGTAGTTACTTCATTGATGTCGATTTCATAAGGTTGGAATATGTAACGAAGTCCATAATAAGTAGCCGGTATGGTAACGGTCAGGTGTTTCTCGTCTTCCAGATATTTCAGTTCTGCTTTTAGGTCGGGGGAGTTATTTTTTTTAAGAAGTTCATAAAACTCGTTTCCCCATTTGTAGTGCCTTTCGTCTTCGTGGAAATTATTTGCCAGTGCAATGAATATTCGGGCTTTTAAGTCTGTTCTTTTTTCTAAAATTTCCTTTCCTCTTTTCCCGATGTAGTTATGCTCCCAAAACCAAGAGGGGTCAATGAGTAAATAATAACTAAATATTTTAGGATTTTCTAACAGACAATGCAAGGCAAATAATCCGCCCATTGAGTGCCCGATAATCATATTTTGCGGAAGCGTTCTGTAAGATTTGTTTATCTTTGGCATTAGTTCCGATTCGATGAAGTTCATAAAATCATCTGCTTTTCCGCTACTTTTGAAGGCTTGAATATCATTTCTGTCCAAATAATTCAAAGAGTTTGTAGGCGTAAAATCTCGGGTTCTGTTGGTGTTTTCAACGGAAACTATGATTAATTCAGGGATTTGTAGTTTCAAATTGAATGAAGAATGCATAGATTGTGCAATTCCTGTAACTTCAAAAAATTTACTTCTTTCGCCATCCAACACGTAGGCTACTATGTATTTTTTGTCGGGGTTGTTTTTATAAGAACCGGGCAGATAGACGGAATAGTTTCTGTTTTCATTAAGTATTTCAGAATGTATTGTATATCGTTGTCCTATAACAATCAGACTGTCTGCCGATTGTGCAAAAACGTTGCTTACGGTTAAAAAAAATAACCAAAACAGGATGGATGTTGTAGCGTTTTTGGGCATAATTTGTAGTTTATTGTTACTTTATTCTTTTTGAGATTGATTGTGAAAGTTTGGTTAAAATTACAGATAACGGGAAAGAGACTTTGCTTTCAGGTGGAAAATCGAAACATGAAAGTTTAATTTCGACCAACCGTAGCCGATGCTTTTTTGTCGTTGGCTAAGTTACTAAAAAAGAACGAATGCGAAACGTATTCGGCAATAAAAAATGTGGGGGATTTAATTTTGCTTTTCACTTCCTCACCAGCACAAGCATCTTGCTCGCACCAGCAACCGAAATCTGTTTATTTGCTCAGCGTTCTCAATGCTTTTTTTGTGATGTATTTTGTTTCTTTGGTATTGCTTTCGTTTTCCCAGCGTTTGCAAAGTTCGGTTACAAATTCGGGTTGTGTTTTACTTGCGTCATTCAGCCAATTTCCAACGCTGTCCTGAACGTATTTTGCTTTGTCCGATTTTAAAGGTTCTAAAATTGTTAAAGCCAATTCAGGATTTTGTTTCAATTCTTCAATGTGTTCGCACCAAACGCCACGAGGTCGTGTCGCTTCGGTTGTAAATCTTCGGATATTTTCGTCTTTGTTAATAGTCCATTTAGAAAGAATTTCGATACTTTCTGTAAGATTTTTTGCAATTTTCGGTCTTACTGTCATCCAACAAATTTCCCTTACTCCAAAATGTTTGTCAGCCGAAAACGGTTGGATTTGTTTCAGTGTTTCGGATATGTTTAGGCTTTCATTTTTCCCGATGGCGTAGGTTGCCCAACAACGGACAAGGTCTGCTTTGTGATTTGAGATAATTGCTAAAAAATCGTTGTCGTTGTTTTGCTTTGCCTCTTCAAAAATTCCAATTCCGATGGCTTCATTTATTGTATTTACGGTTTGCTTTTTAAGTTGGTCAATTTTGTTGAGAATTGGTTTTAAATATTCCGTTCGGTTGTTTTGTTTCAGTAGATTTTCAAGTAAAAATTTTTGGTCAACCGCCAACCATTCCACAAGATTAGCCGTTTCGATTTGTCCCGAATTGAGTTGTTGCAAAATATCGTTCGGTATCTCTTTTGTCGAACGGGCTCCTTTTCTTTTTGTCATTTATAGTTGCTGTATTAATTCGTCAATATTCACACGCTCCATATAATTGGCGTTTACAAATTTATAAATAATCGTTCCGTTTGGGTTCAAAACATAAACGGCAGGGATTGGCAAAACGTGATTTTCTGTTTGGTTTATTTTAAGCAAATCAATTCCTAAGTTTTCATAGTGTGGAATTACAAAATCTTGAAGTTCAAAATCAATTCCAATTTGCTGAGCCAAGTGATTGTTTTTGTCGGATAAAATTTCAAATGAAATATCGTGTTGTTTCTGCCATTCAAGATTTGCGGTTTCAGGTTGGGGCGAAATCACGACCAATTTTGCGTTTTTGGATGGGTTGATTTTAGTTTGCAATGCCTGTATTTCCAAATTGCAATACGGACACCA
>JAUNTR010000329.1 GCA_030538575.1 Cruoricaptor ignavus
AAACTCCAAGAAAAATCTTCCGTTAGCGATGGTTTTGGGAACTTTTATCATTATGGCAGTTTATGTGCTTTATTATTGTGGAATTGTTTATGGTATTGAAAGCAAAAGGATTTTGGAATTGAGGGACAATTACATCACAGAATTTTCCAGAAATATGCTTGGAAAAACTGGTGCTTGGTTGATACAATTATTCGTAATTATTTCCGTACTTGGGACAGGAAATGGTTTGCTTTTGGCGAATATCAGAGTCCCTTATCAGTTTTATAATTTGGAATACAGCAAGAAATTTCTCAATCTTGGTAAACTAAATGCTAAGACGAATACGCCTATTAATAGTGCTTTGTTTGCATTTTCTATTATGGCAGTTTATATCTATTTATATTATCTTACCAATACTTTTTCTTTTTTCACAGCGATAGATTTCGATTTGTCTGCCGTTCCCATTGCGTTTATATATATTGTAAACGGAGCGTTGTTTTTAGGATTAATACAACTAATTAAAAACGGTACTTTTGGTAAGAAAAGAGCATTGAAATATTTTATGGCTTTAGGTGCAATTTTGGGTGTTTCGATTGTTCTTATTGGTACAGCAACATCTATTAACGGGCTTTTATACATCGGTATTTCGTTGGTTTTCTTCGTGTGCGGATTAGGTTTAATTAAGAAGAAATAACTTCCTTAATCAAAAATTTATTTAATATTATGGATTTAATAAAAAATAAGTTTTTAATTTAAATTAACAGTAATTTATTTTTTTTGAAAATTTAAGTAATTGAATATCTTAATAAAATCACCATTCCGAAGTATTTTTTATTCCTAATTCTTCTGGTTTGAAGACAGGATTTTTTCCTTCTTTCTTTTGTTTTTCATAATCTTTTAGGGTAATGAGAGCGGTTTTGTGCATAATGATGACAGCGATAATATTTAGCCAAGCCATAATTCCCACACCAATATCTCCCAGTTGCCAAGCTCTGCCACCTGTACTTACAGAACCATAAATAACACTCGCAAAAAACACAAATCTTAATGACCAAAGCACGACTTTATTCACTTTCTTTTTACTTAAATAATACAAGTTGGATTCAGCAATGAAATAGTACGCCAAAGCAGTGGTAAAGGCAAAAAACAAAAGAGCAATCGCCACAAAACCATCTCCGATACTACTGAAATGCTCGGAAATTGCAGCTTGCGTAAAAAGTGGACCTTCTTCCACTCCTGGCAGATTTTCGACTACAAAACCGCCTTTGCCGTCTTTCACATTATATTTCCCCGAAAACAGAATAATAAAAGCAGTTGCTGTACAAACAAACAACGTATCTATATACACCGAAAACGCTTGCAAAATACCTTGTTTCGCAGGATGCGTAGTTGCAGCTGCCGCAGCGGCGTGTGGTGCAGTTCCTTGTCCTGCTTCGTTGGAATAAATCCCACGTTTAACGCCCCAAGCAACCGCCGAACCAAACAAACCACCAAAAGTAGCATCTATCCCAAATGCTGAACTGTATATTAAAACCACAACTTCTTGTAATCTATTGATATTGAGACCGATAATAACGACTGCCATCAGAATATATGCTCCTGCCATAAAGGACACGGTAATTTCCGCAAACTTCCCAATACGTGTTACGCCTCCCACAATAATCATTCCTAAGAAAAAAGCCAAAGCAATACCAATCCAAAGCCTATTAAACCCGAAAGCACCGTGCATTCCATCGCTAATACTATTGGATTGCACTCCGGGTAAAAACAATGCACAAGCTGCCATAGTTGCAATCGCAAAAAGTACGGCATACCATTTTTGTCCCATTCCTTTTTCTATATAGTATGCGGGGCCGCCACGAAATTTCCCGTCTTTTTCTACTTTGTAAATTTGTCCCAAAACGGCTTCTACAAAAGCGGTGGAACTTCCTAAAAAAGCAATAACCCACATCCAAAATACTGCTCCTGGTCCGCCCATTGCAATTGCAGTTGCCACGCCTGCAATATTCCCAGTTCCTACTCTGCCAGCAATCGCAATGGAAAAAGCCTGAAATGGAGAAACGCCTTTGTCGGAAGAATTTTCTTTGAATAATTGCCCAATCATATCCTTCAGAAATCTGACTTGTAAAAACCGAGTACGCAAGCTAAGGTATAAACCCGTTGAAATACAAAGGATTATAAAAACATTGGACCATATTAAATCATTGGCTGTGGTGATGAATTTTTCTAATATTTCGGACATAGTTTTTGGTTATAAAATGAATGCCTAATATTACGAAAAAAAACTCATAAAATATTTTCTTTTGAAAACTTCACAGAAAAAATAAAATCCGAGTGATAAAACAATCTTTTAGATGGATAATTAAAGTTTGAATGAAAAATGTGAATATTGAACATAAAAAGAACAACCATTACGGAGTTCAATTTTTTGTAATCTTGGATTTATAATTTTCATATCTGAAATACTGAATGTTACTTTTGTTGTTACTTTCCAGCATTCTGTATCAGATAAATTGAGACTTTAAAAAAAACCGCAAATCCTTTGTAGGAGTGGATTTGCGGTTTTGTGAGCGCGAAAGGATTCGAACCTTTGACCGTCTGCTTAGAAGGCAGATGC
>JAUNTR010000330.1 GCA_030538575.1 Cruoricaptor ignavus
TCCCAACGGATTTTCTTGCCATTCGCTTGATAAGAAGAACCAGCATCTGGGAAAAGACCTTCTACACTCATCCAAGTGAACATTGGCTTTCCTACGATGTGGGTTTCTGGTACGAAACCGAAAAATCTGGAATCCAAAGATGCATCTCTATTATCCCCAATCATCATATAATAATTGTATTTTACGGTGTATTGGTTGGTTTCTTTTCCATTAATGAAAATTTTGCCGTCTTTATTTTCCAATGTGTTACCTTCGTATTTTGTAATGAGTCTTTCATACTCGGGAAGATTTTCTTGGGTTAAAGTAATCACTTCTCCTTTTTTCGGAACTTTTATCGGTCCATACCAATCTTGGTTCCATGGTTTATTGATTGGGAAAATACTATTAGATTCATTAATTTTAGATGACATTGTAGGATAACCATTGGCATCTGCTACATACTGTCCATTTTGCATTAGCGGATAATATTGCACAGCAGCTTTGCCTTGTTGCTCTATCTCTTCTTGTATTTTTACGACCTGTGGTAACTCCCCTATTTCTTTGGCTGTTTTATCCGTAAGTCCTTGAAATCTATAATAAAATCCACTGTTAGTTTGCATCTCTTGTACAGGAAGAAATCCGTAAATATCATACAATCTCGGAATATCTAACTGCGAACTTGTAACAACTTCGTAAGCGTGTTGCACTTCGGCATCGCCTTTTCTCACCTCTAGTTTTCCATTGATGAATAATTTACCTGCACGAAATTCCACCGTATCTCCTGGTTCTGCAACCATACGTTTTACATAAGGGTCTTTTCTATCTATCGCTACGTGTACGGAATCGTCGGGATAATTGAAAACCACAATATCGTTACGCTTTGGAGTTTCCCAACCTGGTAATCTTAGATAAGGTAATTTTACGCTTTCTACATAAGATTTCGGGTCGTCTTTCGGGTTTCCTTTTTCACCTGTATCGAGTATCGTTCCTTGCAAAAACGGAATTGCCAATGGACGCATCGGCATTCTAAAACCGTAGTTTAATTTATTAACGAACAAGAAATCTCCCACCAACATTGTACGCTCCATAGAGCCTGTAGGAATCCCAAATGGTTGCGTAATAAATACATGGATAATCGTAGCAAAAACCACCGCAAAAGTAATAGAACCTAAAAATGTATCTTTCTTTTTTTCAGTTTCTTCGCCCGGTAGAAGAAATGCAGGTTCATCTATCTCTGTATTTTTATCGTAATTAACAACCGCCATATAAATAAATGGAAGAAAGACGGTAAGTAATTTTTGACCGATGGTATTTTTTCCAAATTTATCCATTAAGAATAAATGAAAAACCGTCATCATAATTGGTCCTACAATTGGTAAATAAGCCAATATTGCCCACCATTTGGCATGGTTGGTTTCCTTCTGAATAATGTAATAATTGTAAAAAGGGATAAATGCAAAAAGTGGATTGTAACCCATTTTTTTGAAAAGTTTCCACGTGGAAATCCCCATCAATACAGAAAGAATGAGAACGTATATGGTATAAGTGATAAAATAATTCATACAAATTAAAATTAAGTTTATTGGATAATAGGTCTAAAAAATGTGCAATTGGTTACAGTCCCAAAACATCTTTCATAGAGAAGTTACCTGTTTTACCGACAATCCATTCCGAAGCAATTACCGCTCCCAAAGCGAAACCATTTCGGTTGAATGCTGTGTGTTTTATTTCAATTTCATCTACATCGGATTTGTAATAAACGCTGTGCGTTCCCGGAACTTCATCTTCACGAATGGCAAAAATCCCAAGTTGGTCGCTTTCGGTTTCGTGGAGTTTCCAAGCATTGAATTTCGGATTTTGCGATATAATGCCTTCTGCCAAAGAAATTGCTGTGCCACTCGGAGCATCTTTTTTATGCGTATGATGTATCTCTTCCAACTGAATATTGTATTCGGAAAAATTGCTCATTAATTTTGCTAATTTCTCATTTAAAGCAAAAAATAAATTAACACCTAAACTGAAATTAGAACCATAAAGAAATGCCGTTTGGTTAGCCAAAGCAATTTGTTCGATTTCATTTTTTTGATGTAGCCAACCTGTCGTTCCGCAAATCACGGGGATTTTATTTTCCAAACAAGTTTTAATATTATTAAAAGCCACTTCGGGTTGAGAAAATTCTATCACTACATCGGCTTGATTTAGGTTTTGGGCAGTTGGTGTTTCATTTAATCTTGCTACGATTTCGTGTCCTCTGCTTGTAGCAATTTCATCTATTATTTTGCCCATTTTTCCGTATCCTACTAATGCTATTTTCATTTGATGATTTTTTTTGAATTTTAAACTTTGATTGAGTTTTGGATTTTGAATTTTGAACTTTAAACCTTGAACTTAAAATTTAAAATTTAAACTCAATCCTGCGGTTGGTGGTTGGGTTGCAAATTGGTCGTAAATAATGGCAGGTCTTATCGCTAAATCGGGGTCGTGGCGTTGTTGATACAAATGTGCATCTACCACAGCATCCATAATCCCAAGAATATAAACCAAACCTGTAATAGCTATGGCGTAATCTCTTTGGCGTTTCATACGATCTTGGGCTCGTCCC
>JAUNTR010000331.1 GCA_030538575.1 Cruoricaptor ignavus
AATAATAGAATTTTTCTTTTCATATTTTTATGTTTTAAAATTTTCTACAAAGTTAAAACATTCCTCTACTATTCTCACTCTTTTTTTTAATTATTTAAAACAAAATAAACACAAGCATTTTTATTAGATTTATAAGACGAGACGAAATACTGTATTAAAATAAAAAAAGCGATTAAAAATAGATAATATGCTTATTTTATTGTCTATAGAAAGTAAGAATTGGCAAAAATTGGCAAGAATTTTGATTTTAACAGAAACAGTTTTAAAATTAAAGTATATTTTTGCACACCATAAATTATATTATGAAAATAAAATACCTTTCAATCCCTTTACTATTAGCAGGAGCTACAACAGGATTGTACTCTCAGTTAGTTGGTATAGGTACCAGAACTTCTGTAGCTACATTAGATGTAGTTACCAAAAGTTCTCTTGCAACCAGCCCAACTTTAAAAATTATAAATACAGATAATAATAACATACTTACCGCACAAGATAATGGCGATTTGGGGATCGGCAAAAGTTCGCATAATCCCGTAGCACAGCTTACTATTTTTGGGATAAATAATAATGGAACAGATTCCCAAAGTTCATATAGAGCGACTTATCCCGATAGCCAACAAAATTGGGATATCTACATCAACCCGAAGCAAAATGACCTAAATCCCGCATACCCAGGATTCATCAGTTTAATTTTTGATAATGATGGTATTAAAAACCAATACTTTACCACTAATAATTATGGAACTTTCTTTGGGCATCATGTAGATAGAATTAACTCTGGTCTTTTCTTTGCAGAAGTAGGAACTACACTTTTCTCAACTTATAGGTTATCCCCCACTAGTCCATATCTTACAACAAGGCAAGCTACGGCTTATACCAATGGTTCTCTTAGGATAGCAGATGAAAATAAAGGCTATGTTGCAGGTGGCACTTGTACCAATCCGGGTACAATTGCCTTCAATTCTACTAACGATAATTTTCTTGGTTGTGTAGAAATTTATAATGCAGATGGTACCAATTCAGGAGAAAAAATTTGGAAAAAACTAAATAACAATTAAAGCCTTAAAAAAAATGAAACAATATATAAAACTAATGCTACTTTCTGTAAGTTGTGTTGTATCTGCTCAACAAAATAATGTTGGGATTAATACCGATTTTCCAACTGCGAGATTAGAAATACACACCAATGGAAATACCATATCTACATTAGGATTGAGGTTAAGGGATAGTGGTAACAAGAGCATCTTTAATATGCACGATAATGGCTATTTGGGAGTAAATACGGAATCTCCCGAAGCTGTTTTACACATCTTAGGAAATACTGCAGGTAATGATCTTTTAATACAAAAAACTACAACAACTACATCTTATGCAGGAATAACCTATACGCCAAATTTCAGACATATGAAATACCAACCAGCGGGTAACTATAACAACGCCAATGTAGGAGGGCAATTAATCCTTTTTGATATGGGTGGTGCAAATGCTTCTAACACAGTAAGCCATGGCATATATCTAATACCTGCAAACGCTACTGTTCCTGCAGGCTTATATTTAGGGTCGAACAGATTCAATGGTTTTTCGCTAAACCGATTACCCACAACAGATTTAGATGTAGGTGGAAGCATTAGGCTAAGAGAGTATCCTACAGCAATAACGGCAGGTAGCTCTTGTAGTGGCAGATCAGGAGAAATGCTCTACTACAAAGGTCATTTCTATGGATGCAATAATAGCAATGTTTGGAGACAACTTGATAATTAAAAAATTACTTGGAATAAAAATGATAAAGAAAATTTCTTTTACAGCAATAACCTTATTTTATACTTTTGCCTTTTCGCAAGAAACCAAAAGTGTAGGAATCAACAACTCCAAGCCAGAAGCTACGTTGGACATTGCTCACAAAAGCACGGCAACTACTCCTGTATTTAGGATTGGTTCTACCACAACGAACAGCAATCATCTTCTTCGTGTGATGAATACAGGGTTCTTAGTTTTGGGGAATGGCAATGCAAACTCTCAGTTTCCATTAACAATATATCCCGCCAATAATACCCATGCTGATTTTGCCGTAGTAGATGGCGATAATCCTAACTTATTTCTGAAACATTATCATATAATGACAGGCGAAGAACTTACCAATTATGGTGTAAAATTCAATGATAGAAGTGGACACGCTTTCGTGTTTTCCAGCGGAGGTTTGGATAGCGGATTGTTTTTGGGAGCAAACACCGATGTCGCAAGCGGTTTATACATTGGCGAAAATGGTAAAAACGGAATTGGTGTTACTACAAAACCTACAGAAACATTAGATATTGGTGGTAATTTGCGTATTGGAACACAAGCAACCACAGCTCTAACCGAAAATGGCACTTGCAATAATCTTGGCGAAATTGCTTATAACGGAAGCTTTTGGGGTTGCACTTCTAAAGGTTGGAAGAAAATAGATAATTAAAATTCTCACAAAAAAATGCACCGTTGGATTGTTTCCTCGGTGCATTATTTTTTTAATTAAGGATTAAAAAGTTCCCTTATTTTTCAATTAAAATTATTCCACAGAAACAGAATCATCGCCTCTGCCATC
>JAUNTR010000332.1 GCA_030538575.1 Cruoricaptor ignavus
TACCCTATTAAATTCCAAGAAGTGTTTTCCAGAATATCTGTTCTATCATCACTATTTCTATCACACGAGTAACTCGCAAATAACATTAGGATAAATAGCAATCCTAATGTTCTGCTTACTAAATTTTGTTTTTTTGTTTTCATAATACACTTTTTTGGATTTGTTGTGAAGCAAACACATAAAATATGTTTAATTTCATTTAATAAAATTCTTCTATTTCAAAATTAACCTTAGCCGAAGCTGGTAACTTAGGCACCAAAATACCATATCTAAAAACATCAGGTCGTGTCGCATCACCTGCTATTTTGAGCAAATAGGTGTATGTATTACTTGCTGTTTTAGAGTAATAATGCTCCAAATTGGTTACTTCGTTTCCGTATGTTCCGTAGCCTAATAACAAGGTGTACTTAGAAAAATCTATCCCTTGTAAATCTTCTATCTGTTCAAGTGTTGCTGTATCAAAAACGGTTTCTAACTCGCTTTGCGATTGGATAATCACGGATTCCCTGTGATTTCCAATAGGTATTATTTTGGGAAGTTCTTTTATAATCACTGCATCGGGATAAATGGTGTTGTCATCACTATTTCTATCACACGAGTAACTCGCAAATAACATCAGGATAAAGAGTAACCCTAATGTTCTACTTACTAAATTTTGTTTCTTTGTTTTCATAATCATTCTTTTATATTGATATTCACGATAAGTTCTTTATTCGGAAGTTTAGGATATACACCCCAATAATAAAAATCGCTAAATGCAGGCCAGTGTCCACTCTTTGGCAACGTAGCAACTATAGTTAAATCCAATGTTTCTGTTTCTTCAATATATTGGTCTACTAAAAGATAAAATGAATTGAGCATCTCCTTCTTTCCAATGATTAAAGAATATTTTGTAAAATCTATTTCGGGTAATTCATCATCACAAGAATAAACATTGCGAAAGTCTTCAATATTGTTAATTAAATAGAAAATATCATCATCTTGTGATATGAAAAAACATTCTGATTTACTTGTATTGGGTAAACCTTTTTCAAAAAAAAGCGAAACATCTTTGGGAATATCTGCTATCGGAATGATTTTACTTTCTTTGTGTTCATCACTATTTCTATCACACGAGTAACTTGCAAACAACATCAGGATAAACAATAACCCTAATGTTCTGCTTACTAAATTTTGTTTTTTTGTTTTCATAATTCTTATTTCATTTAATAAAGTTCCTCTATTTTAAAATTAACATTAGCTGATGTAGGTAATTTAGGCACAAGAATCCCGTATCTAAAAAAATCGAGTGCTGGTGCATCACTTCCTACTTTTAGTAAATAAGCGTATGTATTACTCCCGATTTTAGAGTAATAATGCTCCATTTGAACTGCTTGGTTTTTGTATGTTCCGTAGCCTAATAACAAGGTGTACTTAGAAAAATCTATCCCTTGTAAATCTTCTATCTGTTCAAGTGTTGCTGTATCAAAAACGGTTTCTAACTCGCTTTGCGATTGGATAATCACGGATTCCCTGTGATTTCCAATAGGTATTATTTTGGGAAGTTCTTTTATAATCACTGCATCAGGATAAATGGTATCATCTTTACTGTCTCTATCACACGAGTAACTTGCAAACAACATCAGGATAAACAATAACCCTAATGTTCTACTTACTAAATTTTGTTTCTTTGTTTTCATAACATACTTATTTTAGATTTGTTGTAAAGTTAATAAAAAAATCAAATACAAAAGATATGTTTAATGTTAAATTTTATTTTTTAATATTAAAAATGCAATTTTACAATGCATTTATTTTAGTTGTTTTTATAAAGTAATATTCTGTACCTCCAACATTGGGATTGAAGTTTTCATTGCTATTGAAATTATATAGTTTTCCACTAAAAATTACAAAAGTATTCACATCTATATTTTCGGGTTTTTCGCATAAGAAATAATAATGCACATCGTCTATCGTATTATCAATTGGATAATATTTTATGGCAAACTTTGCTTTTTCTTCATCATAGATTAATGTTCCTGTTTTATCTGTAATATCTGTGGCGTATGCTCTCTCTATATTGCAAAAAGAATTCCGGTCATCTTCTGTTCTATCTTTACACGAAATAAGGATTAAAGAAAATAATCCCAGTAATAATAATTTTTTCATAATACATTTATTTTAGATTTATCGTAAAGTTAATAAAAAAACCAAATACAAAAGATATATTTAATATATAATTTCGATTAAAAGAATATTAATCCTAATTCAGAATTACAAAGGAAATCAATAACAAATCGGTAAGACTTTTGAAAGCTCCAGTTTTATTCAACAAAAAACCTCTTGAATTTTTCAAGAGGCTATTATTTAAGATTTTTATTTTTTTCTGCTTTCCAGATGTTCTTCCAAATTACTGATGTACAATCCTTTGGATGTGTTTTCGTAAGTTGGCAACTGTTTAAATTGGTAATCTAAATTTGGGGTAGATTTTGCAGTTCTGGAAACCGCTCTTCCTAAAATAAGTTCCAAGGCTTTATTCAAATCTGGGTCTGTTGTGTTACCAAACTCCTTCACATTATTTATCCATTCATAAGGATGAA
>JAUNTR010000333.1 GCA_030538575.1 Cruoricaptor ignavus
AATTCAAATCGATGAAAATAGAAGACAACATTCCAAAAATCGTACTTTTGCTTGGTGGAATTTTACTTTTATTAATATTAAAAACCAATGCCATTCCACTTGTTATCATTTATTATATGTTGGTTTCTTTGGTATTTCAAAAAAAAATGTAACCTTCAAATTTTGAGTTTTGAGTTTTGGATTTTGAATTATCACTCTTAGCGAAGTCGAAGAGGATTTTGAAACTCTCTAATTTCTTAATAACTTAATCTTTTAATTATAAAAAAATGAACATAAAACTCCACAAACCGCTCTGTATCTTCGATTTAGAAACCACAGGCGTACAAGTTGCGAAAGACCGCATTGTAGAAATTTGCGTTTTGAAGGTAAATCCCGATGCCTCACGAGAAAGCAAAACTTGGCTGGTAAATCCTGAAATCAGCATTCCGAAAGAAGCCTCCGACATACACGGAATTACCGATGAACAAGTGAAAGATGCCCCAACCTTCAAAGACATTGCACCGAAAATTATGGAAATGATTTCAGGTTGCGATTTGGGTGGTTTCAATTCCAATAAATTTGATGTTCCATTGCTTTCCGAAGAGTTTTTGCGTAGCGGAATTGATTTTGATTTAAGTAAAATAAAATTGGTAGATGCACAGGTAATTTTCTTTAAAAAAGAACCAAGAACGCTTTCTGCCGCTTACCAATTCTATTGTGATAAAACGTTGGAAAATGCCCATTCTGCGGAAGCTGATGTATTGGCAACCTTTGAAGTTTTGGATGCCCAAATTGCAAAATACGAAGATTTGCCGAACGATATTGCGGGACTCAGCGAGTTTTCTTATCAAAATAAATCGGCAGATTTGGCAGGTTTTATTGGATTTGATAAAGATGGGGTGGAAATTTTCACATTCGGAAAATACAAAGGACAACGTGTGAAAGAGGTATTCCAAAAAGATTTGGGCTATTACGGTTGGATTCAGAATGCCGATTTCCCACTTTACACCAAGAAAGTTTTAACAGCGATACAGTTGCGAAGCAAGTTTTGAGGATTATTGAAAAAGGCTACTCAACCGAGTAGCCTTTTTATTGTTATGATATATCTTCTAATTTTATTTTGTCTTCAAAAATTCCTCGGTTAAATTGTTTTAGAAAAAGTTGATTACTCAATACTAACCTTTCTACATCTTTATCAATAATAGAAATATCTTCTAAGGGTGTCTTGTTACCACTCATTAAGATTTCCTTAATTTTATCAAAATTTTCTTTATAAAACTCTCTTAATTCATTATAAAGAGGCTTGCTATTAAATTCTTCTAAATCTCTTTCTATTTGAGCATTATCAAATGCTTCTTTTTGTTTTTTTATACTATCCATCTTTTTAATCTTTATATTTTACTGAGTTAATAATAAATTCATTTAATTTAAAACCAAGTTCTCTAGTTGAAGTATTCAGATCTAGCACAGAGTGGCTAAGATCTAACATCTTGTTTTTTCTAAAAAAAGAATATTGAAATCTATACTGCTGTGCACCTAATGTTGTAGCAATTGAAACCCAAGTTGCATAAGAATGAATACCATTTATTAGTTTGTGTTCTTTGTCTTTGTAAATAGCAGAAGCAAATTGTTTATTGACCTTATTATCGGGAACAAACTCTCCACTTTCTATCTCCTTTTCAAAATCCTTTTCAATTGAGAGTACGCCTAAAAGTAATATATAGACTTTCCTCCCCATTTGATCCTTAACAGTATAAGCTTTTACTGGGAGTTTTTTACCATTGATATTCTTTACATCATCAGCTATTAGTTCATATTCAACAGGTATGCGAATAGACCAGTGCCCACCAATAACTACCTCTTTTGTAGGAATTTTATCATAAACTGATTTATTCTGTGCTTGAGCGTAAACAACTGAACAAAATGTAAAAAGTAAAACTAAATGTTTCATATTAATAATTAATTTAAAATTTGAAACAAAAACATCTTATTGCAACAACAAATTTTAAAACTTTCAGGAAAAATATTTTACTATTAGTATTAAATTTTATACTTTTGATGAAATTTTTAAATATGGAAATAGAAAAAATTATTGAGAAAATCACTCAATACCGAAACCGAAAAGGCTATACTTACGAAAATATGGCGGACGAACTTGACCTCACGACTGCCGCTTACAGAAAAATAGAAACAGGCGAAACTAAACTTACCGTAGAAAGATTGTTTCGTATTTCCAATATTTTAGAAACTCCTGTTAATGAAATTTTAGATTTTGATAAAAATGTCCATCAACAAATAAATTATGGAAATGAAAATATTTATCAACAAAGTATAGAACATTTTTATCAAGAAAATAAAGAAATCACAGCGGAACTTCTAAAAGCAAAAGACCAACTTATTGCAAGACTAGAAGAGGAAGTTATATTTTTAAGATCAATAGTAAAATGAAAATTATCTGCATAGGAAGAAATTACAGCGAACACGCCAAAGAACTCGGTAACGAAATCCCCGAAAAACCTGTTATTTTCCTAAAACCCGACACGGCGATTTTAAAGGGAAATGATTTCTACATTCCCGAATTTTCCAACGATGTACACT
>JAUNTR010000334.1 GCA_030538575.1 Cruoricaptor ignavus
ATGGAGTAGATGCTGTCATCATTCAAATTAGCAGGTGTATTGTTGAGATTTGCAATTGAAAAAATATTTTTTCTTGGAATTGGCATCAATAAAAGACCTTCGTGATAAATAGGTTTTTGAGTTCCAGAATCGGCATTTGTTCCAGGTATAATTTTATAATCGAATCTATCGGCAGACGAGTTGAAAACAGCGTAAGTGGTAACCCAATCCGAAGAATATACCGAAGTGGTTGCAAAAAGATTGTTTTTGTCATCGTAAGTAAGACCTACGGGGCGATTAAGATAAAAAGGTGAACCTGTGGAGTAAAATTTGGTCAGTTCAAAATCTTTGGAAGACGAATTGTAAGACATTCTGTAAAACCCCTGATTAGCCGCATTGGTTAGGTTGCTAAAAAATATATCGGTGTCGTTTGTAGGATTTTGAGTAACATCCATAATATTAAAACGTCCTGTATTCGTTAGGAAATAAGAAGGATAAATCCATTGCGAACCATCGAAATGATAAAAACCCAAACTTGGAACTGCTGTTGCAGATGGCGGACCACTATATCTTCCAGTTCTTGCTCCTGTGGAAACCCATATTTTATCATTATTCAAACTCAGTTTATAAGCTCGGTTATTGTACGGACCGTCGGGTTTGTAGGAAATTAAACTTTGGTCTAAAATCCCTTCTGTACTGCTTCCTGCATAGATTTGTCCATTGCTGTACCAAGCTGTGTTTAGTGGATTTCCAGCGGTTAAACTCCCCGCATTTTGTCCTGAATGAGTGTAAGCGTAAACATTATTTCCATCCGTAATTAAAATGTTTTGTGATGACAAACTAACATCTTGAACCGAACTAAAACCTTGTGAAATAGGCGTAAAACTATCACCATTTCCGTATAAAACTTGTGTGTTTCCTGCAATGGCAATTACATTATTTTCTATATCAATATGGTTAAATGTTCCATTCGCTGTTGTACTCCAACCCGAATAAATGGGAAAAGTAACATTCATCTCGTGTTTTTTCACACCATTAGTTGTAATGGCATATACTGCGTTATCCTTTATTACCGCACCTTTTGCAGCATCGTAAACGCCCGAAGTGTTTAAGAAAAATGCAGTTTCGCCAAATTCTTTTCTTTCTAAATTAAAAATAGAAACTCCGTAATCCACAGAAATTACCGCTTGGTTGCCTGTAATAGATATGTGATTGATGTTTTTAGAACCCGTAAAACCATTGGCCAACGGAATATCCACAACCAAAGTTATGCCTTGTTCTGTAATCACATCCATCATTCCATTGGTGTAACCAACCAACCCGATTTTGGTTTCGGGATTGTAATCGAAGGCCGAGATTTTCACTTCGTGTAAGCCATTAGCTTTGGAAAGTTTGGTAATTTCTCCCGTATTTGGCGTGTAGTAAAAAATGCCGTTTTCTGTTGCAGCAATCAGTTTTCCGTTGTCTTCTTTTATCGTCAGTACATTATTGTAAGAGAACAAATCGCTCCATTTGCTGGATGAGATGTTCTGTGCATTGGCACTAAAAATACCAAAAAGTGAAATGATTAAGGATATGTTTTTTCTCATTTTAATTAAGCAATATATTGGTCTAATTCTTTATCTATAACCAAATTATTCCAAGAAATATTTTGTATGTTTTTATTTTTATCGAAATAAAAATCTATTCTACCAAGCAAAAGTCCAGCAAAACCAACTTGATTTACCAAAACTGTTTTTCCTTCCCGATTTTGGAAGGCTTGTGGTTCGGGCAAAAAGGTATGTGTGTGTCCGCCCAAAATCAAATCGATATTATCGGTTTTGGTTGCCAATATGGTATCGGATATTTTTTCCTCGTTATTTTTGTATTGATAACCCAAGTGTGAAAGACAAATTACCAAATCACATTTTTTATCTTTCCTCAAAAATTTGGAGTAATGCTGGGCAATTTCTACGGGATTTAGATATTTGGTTTCCAAGAAATGTTTTTTACCAACCAAACCATCCAACTCTATTCCCAAACCAAAAACACCGATGCGAACACCATTTTTTGTAAAGATTTTATAAGGCTCCGTCAATCCATCTACAATCGTATTTTTGAAATCGTAATTGGAAGTAATGAACGGGAATTTGGCATTTGGCAAAACTTTTACAAAACCTTCCAAACCGTTATCAAAATCGTGGTTTCCCATAATCGAGGCATCGTAGCCCATCATACTCATCAGTTTAAACTCCAATTCGCCACCAAACATATTGAAATAAGGTGTCCCTTGAAAAGTGTCTCCACAATCCAAAAGTAGAACATTTTTCTCTTGGTTTCGGATTTCTTTTACCAAATGTGCTCTTCTTGCAAAACCGCCTTGGTTGGCATTTCGTCCTGTATCAAAGGGTTCTATGCGACTATGTTGGTCGTTGGTGTGTAGTATGGTAATTTTTTGTGCAGTAGGATTTCCCAAAAGCGAATTTCCGTTTGCCATTAGCAAATTAGGAGTGAGTCCCATTGCGAGAGTTCCTGCTCCTGCGATTTTCAAAAACTGTTTTCTGTTCATTACTTTTGGTTTTTACCGTTAAAAATTAATCTGATGTCCGTTGGCGGAA
>JAUNTR010000335.1 GCA_030538575.1 Cruoricaptor ignavus
TTTCGGAGTTTAAACATTATTTTAAAGAGCAACTTTCCGCACAATATACCGATACAGAATGTGCGGAACTCTACTCTATTTTCATCCAAAAAATTGCTGGATTAGATAGATTTCAGCAGAACAGACAATCTGAGCAAAGCCTTTCGGAAAAGGAAAAAGAGAGCTTGGAAGATGCTATTTTGAAACTAAAAATCGGGCAACCTTTTCAGCAGATTTTGGGAGAAACCGAGTTTTATGGCTTCCTATTTTTTGTAAACGAACACGTCCTCATCCCAAGACCCGAAACGGAAGAATTGCTGGAATTTGCGATTAATGAGATTAAAAATTCGACATTTCAAAATCAAGATTTCAAGATTTTGGACATCGGTACAGGAAGCGGAATTATCCCAATTGTACTAAAAAAGCATTTCCCAAAAGCCAAAATTTCGGCGATTGATATTTCCGAAAACGCTCTAAATGTTGCTAAAAAAAATGCGGAATTTCATCATATGGAAATTAATTTCATTAAAAAAGATTTTCTAAGTGAGAATTTAGCGGAAAGTTTTGACATTATTATCTCGAATCCGCCATATATCGGCAAAGATGAAGAAGTGGAAATTGCAGATTCTGTAAAGCATTTTGAACCGAATATTGCATTGTTCTCCCCCACTTCGGACACGCTAATTTTTTACCGAAAAATTGCAGATTTTGCAGAAAAATCTTTAACCGAAAACGGAATGATATTCCTTGAAATCAATCAAAAATTGGGCGAGGAAACCTTAGCTTTATTTCAAAAATTTAAAGAAAAAAAATTACTAAAAGACCTTTCAGGAAACGATAGGATTGTGTTTGTAAGAATGGGATAATTTGTATAAGTTTTTGATACAATCTATAATGGATAAGCACTCGCTAGCAGAAGTTTTTATTTATTAATTTTATATTCAAATTGTTCGTTAGCACAATTTTTATTTGTGCTAATGTAAATCAGTGAGTCGCTCTTTATCACAAATTTTTCATTGTCAAATTTTGTAAAGTTTTTTGTGATATTTTTTGGTTCGCAATGTTCTATCGTAGTTTCAAAAAAAAGTTTTACTACAATATATTTATCTTCACAATATTGTGCGAAATTATTTACATATAAACATTCATTTGGCATTTTAGAAGTTAAAATCAAGGTATCATTTATGATTTCCCAATTGCCATTTGCATAAGTTTCGTTTAAATGAGATGTTTCAGAAAAACTAAAAGTCTTATTTTCGGTTATATCCAAATTGCCCTTTGAATAAGCATTTCTTTCAATATTCCAATTTCCAATAATTTTTTCGGCTTTGATTTTTTTACTATCAATGCAACTGCAAAAAATTAACAAAATTAAAATCAAGTAGTTATGACTGGGTTCTCATAGAATTTCTGCCAACGGGAAAAGGATTTGCGAAGGCGGGCAAAAAAGAACCGAAATTCTCAATTTATCCCAGATTAAGCAAAAACCATTTCGTTTTTGTAAAATTACAAAAAATAAAAAAAACGAAATGGTTTTTTGCGGCTAAAAATTCCTAGAATTTCAACTTATAACTTCAAGCCCGCCTTTTGCAAATACTATGTTATGCGACGTTTTTTTTAATGTGTTTTTATTATTGAGTATAAAATTGGAATATGAATTACAATAGTTATAATCAATGGTAGTACAAAAGATTTTGCTCTATATTCAATATTTGTTTTGAAAATATTTTCCCGAAAAATATACAATCCTAAAGCTCCAATTCCAGAAAGTAAAAATCTTAAAGAATATCTTCCGTATTCTATATTTCCAATGCAATTCAATAAGTAAAGCTGGAATGTAGAATAAACTAAACCGAAAATTATAGTTACAATTACTGCTTTATTGTTTTTAAGTTTAAAGAAATTGTAAGCTTGCAAAGCTGTTCCAAATATGACTCCAAAAAGAACACTAAAGATCCAAATTAATTTATTTGTGTATAATTCAATCGCAGATTCATTTTCGGATATGTTTTTATCCCATCCATTATTTTTAATTGGTTCAGATTTAGTCTCAAGTGCTTTTTTTGATTCAATTAAATTTTTAATTTGTTCAGATTCATTTTCTGTAAATATTCGTCCTCTTTCTTTAAGAATATCAAATGCATATTGAATTGATTCTGGAACAAATCTACTTTCAGGTTTTATATATTTTTCGAGTTCATAATCACTCAATTTTTCTAGTACTTTTCTATTAACCATGGTGTTTGGGAAACTTTCTGCTAACGGAAAAAGTATTTGCGAAGGGCGGGCTAAATTTAACCGAAAGGTTCAATTTCGACCAACCGTAGCGAATGCTTTTTCCACGAAACTAAATTACAAAAAAAATGTGGAGTGGAAAAGCAGGCGCGGCTAAAGGATTCGGGTTTTTCTATTAATCCTTCAACCCCGCCTTTTGCAAATACTATGTTATCTGTAGTCCTTTTTTTATTCTCTTTTTGTTACAATAAAGTATAATTCTAAAATTGAAGAGATTAATTGTATTACTGCAAAAATTATCATTGTTAGAGCCTGTTTAAAAATTAGAAATAAAAATTTATATGAAGTATTTTTGTTGTA
>JAUNTR010000336.1 GCA_030538575.1 Cruoricaptor ignavus
ATAAACAAAGTGTGAGATAAAATGGTTTTTGCTAAGTCGGGTAGAGTTGATAATTTCGGTTCTTTTTTTGCCCGCCTTCGCAAATACGTTTCCGTTAGCTGCAACCCAAGACACAAAATAATAAAAATAGAAAAATGAAATTATTAAAATTACTTTTATTGGCAATTTTTAGCACAAACCTAATTTTCGCCCAAGAATCCGAAATCCAAAAGTTGGCGTCTGAAAATGTAACGAGTTTTGAAACAACAAATGACAAAATATTTACAGGAAATGGCTGGAATAAAATTCTTGAAGCTTCTGCAAAAAGTAATTCCATTTTAATTGGTGAAGCCCATTTTACCAATGAAATTCCTTATTTCGTTAACGCTTTGAGTTCCGAAATTCATTTTGATAATTTTATTTGCGAAATCGACCCTTTTTCAGCGAAAACAATCGAAAGTAAAATCAAAAATTTAAACGATAAAGAACTGAATGAATTTATAAAAAATTATAGCGATAATTTTTCATTTTTTGAACTAAAACCAGAGTTTGAACTATTCAAAACATTTGTGAAATCAAAAACAAACATTATCGGATTAGATCAAATCTCTTTAATTGCCGACAGATTAACAATTAGTGAACTAAAAAAGTCATCTAAAAACGACAAAGCAAAATCAATATATTCAGCAATGGAAGAAACTTCTAAAAAGAATCCTTCCAAAATCTATATGTTTTCTGACGATTTTCAAAACAAGTTGAATGAAGTTCTTAACTTAAATTTGTCAGCTGAAGAAATTGAACAATTAAACGCCTTGAAATTAAGCCGGGAAATTTATTTAAATTCAAAACATCATCTGCGAATTCAATGGATGAAAAACCAATTGATGAAAGAATTACCAAATTGGAAAGGCAAAAAAAATCTTTTCAAATTTGGAGCAGTTCACATGCCGAGTGGAGAAAGCCTTTTGGAAATTTACGATATCGGAAATCTTGTGCATAACATAGAAGACAGCGAGTTTAGGAAGCCTTTACACATTATGATTATCGGGAAAAGTGGCTATTCGGGAGCACCAGATAGGGATGAACCCGAGCAGATTGTTGACGAAAACAGCGAATATTTAAAAATTTACAAACCATTTTTCAATCTCGTAAAAGACGAGCAATGGCACTTGTTTGATTTATTGCCTTTGAAAAAAGCTATCACAGAAAACAACCTTGTAATAGAAGACATAACTTTATCGAGAATTATAAAAGGATACGACTATTTGATAATTGTGCCCACTGTAACACCAGCAAAATTTATAGAAGTAAACTGAAAAATGGAATGTAGATAACAAGCGGTTTTGGCGAAGTTTCCTTGCGTTGAAGATGTTTGCAATTTTCGCCGCAAAAAACCATTTCGTTTTTTATTTTTTGTAATTTTGGAAAAACGAAACCGAAGGTTCATCGAAACCAATAAAAATATAAACAAAGTGTGAGATAAAATGGTTTTTGCTAAGTCGGGGAGAGTTGATAATTTCGGTTCTTTTTTGCCCGCCTTCGCAAATACTTTTTCCGTTACCTGTAATTATTATACACTACCTTATCTATACGATACGCCCCTGGTTTTACCATCGGATAGTATTCCGCCTTGTCCGTCTTCCGACATTTCCCAAGCGTAAGTTCCATCGGAGAAAATTGGATTTCCGCTGGAACTGGTTCCTTTTGCAGAAAGGGTTCTTTGCTCCTCATTACCTATTTTTAGTTTTACGGCAACTTCATCGCCTTGTGCAAAATAAGTGATGGAAATGGTTTCTCCATCGCTGTTTTTTAGAGATTTTGCATCTTGTACCATACTTTCTTCTGTATGTTCCGTATCGTGAGATTGTGTTTCGTTGGCAGATTGTGTTTCATTTTTTTTACAAGATAAAACAGCAAGACCTACGGCTAATAATATTGTGTATTTCATTTTTTAATGAGGTAATATTTGGACAAAAACATATCTGCCCTTTTAATAATTAAAAGGGGAAAATATTGTTTTTTGTAACGATTTTTATTGTTTCAAGGACAAAATATATTGTACCATTTTTTTTGCATTTTCTTTGCTCATTCCTGCATGAGGAGTCATTGGGATTTCTCCCCAATTGCCAACTCCACCATCTATTATTTTCCCAGCCAACATATCTATATCGGCATCTGTATATTTGTTTGCAACATCTATATAAGAGGGACCAACAAGCTTGGCATCTGTTTTGTGACAAGTAAGACAGTCTGCACCTTCTATCAATACCAATCCTTCGTGTTTAGCTTCTGCACCTGCCTCTCCAGTTGTTTGGGTTGGTTCTTCCAACATCACATTGCTATCGATATTAGGGTTTACTTCCTTCTTACTACAAGAGAAAAACAAAAATCCTGTAGCAACCAGTACAACTAATTTTTTCATAATTATATATTAAAGTTTGTCGATCACAAATATCCTAATAAATATCATTTAATTTATATGACTGAAATCATATTAATATAAGACTTGTTTGTCCTAATTTTGTGCAAAATAAAAATTGTTTTATGAAAAATTTAAAATTCTTATCATTTTTCTTATTAG
>JAUNTR010000337.1 GCA_030538575.1 Cruoricaptor ignavus
ATTTTATATGATTTTTTAAGATTGCAAAAATAAAAAAAATATGGCAATAAAAAAACGCCCTCCATAAGGAGAGCGTTTGATTTATTTAGATAATTTGAAATTATCTTCTTCTTTTAGTAGTCGTTTTCTTTTTTGCAGGAGCTGCAGGAACGTCACTTTTCTTGTAAGTATCCCACTCTGCACCAGAGATAGCTCTAACGATTACTTTTCTATCTACTTGTCTTTCAGCATCAGAAGCAGTTGCAGGAACTGTAGCTTCCTGAGAACCGATACCGATAGATTTCAATCTGTCACCGTTTACACCTCTTGCTTCAAGAGCTTTTACAACAGCAGCAGCTCTTTGCTGAGATAGTTTCAAGTTGTAAGCAGCAGCACCTTTAGCATCTGTAGAACCAATTACTACGAAGTTTTCAGCTGGAGCTTCTTTGATGATAGTAGCTGCTTGGTCTAATTTAGCACTAGAACCAGCTTGGATTGTAGCTTTGTTGAAATCGAACAAGATATCCTTCAACGTTTCAGTTACTGCGATAGCAGTTGGCTTAGGACAACCGTTGTATTCTGCAAGACCTGGTACATCTGGACAAGCATCATCTTTATCTAAGATACCATCACCATCTCTATCTGGCCAAGGGCAACCGTTGTTTTCAACTGGACCTGCTACATCTGGACAAGCATCGTCTTTATCCAATACTCCGTCTCCATCTGTATCTGGCCAAGGACAACCATTGTTTTCAATTGGACCAGCTACGTCTGGACATTGGTCATCGATATCTGGGATACCATCACCATCTGTATCAGGACATCCTTGGAATTCAGGTAAACCTGGTGTATCAGGACATCTATCTTCTTTATCTGGGATACCATCTTTATCTCTATCTGTATTTCCGAATCTGAACAATAGGGAAGCAGATGCTTGCCAGAAGTTAGAGATATCAGATTTATCTATTGGTGTAGAAACATAATCTCCTTGGATACCAAGACCGAAGTTTTGAGTTAACCAGAAGTTAGAACCTAAACCAGTAGAAACTGTGAAGTGGTCTTTTCTTCTTTGTGTACCAGCCTCGTTACTTGAATATCCTGCGTAATATTTTCCATTAACATCTGTTAAAGGGAAAGTTACACCAGAATAATCATGTCTTAGGTAGTTACCACCAACTCTTACATACGGGTCAAACCAAGAGTTTTCATTCCAAAGCATATTCGCTTTCCACTGAAGACCAAGACCTGTCATTAGCATGAATTCTTTATCCATACCAATTCTCTTGTTATCTACGTTACCTACGGATGTTTGCCAGTCTAATACTAAACCTTTGCTAAGGTTTCTTGCAACTGTTAACTTAGATAGTGGTGGAGTAATTGCAAAGTTGTTGATGCTATACAACTCTTTCCCACTAAATGCTTGCTTGAATACATCACCAACACCACCTCCTGCTGCAACATGATTTACTCCGTGAGCACCAACTCCGATTAACCACGGATTAGTTGTTGTCTGAGCAAACACAGTAGAGGCGAAAGTAAGTGCCAATGCTGAAATTCCTAATTTTAGATTTTTCATAAATTAAATGATTAAATAATTGATAATGCAAAATAAAAATAAATTTTCCTTATAAACAAGGTTTTATCACTTTTTTTTAATTTTTCTTTAATATCCTTTCCAAATTCCGCTTATTTTCTCTGTCTTTTATAGACTCTCGCTTGTCATAAAGTTTCTTTCCTCGTGCCAACGCAATCAAAACCTTTGCAATCCCTTTGTCGTTGATATACAACTTTAAAGGTACAATAGTATTCCCTGCATCTTTCAATTTCCTTTCAAACTTTTGTAGCTCGCGCTTATGAAGTAGCAATTTTCGTTCCCTTTTTGTTTTATGATTATAATATGTTCCCAATTTATACTCATCTATAGACATATTAATAACGTATAACTCTCCTTCTATAAACTGACAAAAACTTTCCGAAATAGAAGCTTTGGAAGAACGCAAGGATTTTATCTCTGTACCTGTAAGCACAAGCCCTGCCTCTATTTGCTCCAAAATTTCGTACTCGAATTTGGCTCTTTTATTTAATATATTTATTGTCTTTTCAATCTTCATTTCAAATACTGAGAAAAATCATATTAATTTATAAAAACATTTTTCTCTTTGCAAAATTAATAAAAAAATTGAAAACCCGATTTATCCCGAACCTCCATTCTTCAAAACCGATTTGTTTTCGTATTTTTGCACAAATTTACAAAAGAAATATGCTAACAGTATCTAATCTATCATTACAATTCGGGAAAAGAGTTCTTTTTGATGAGGTAAATATTATGTTCACCAAAGGGAACTGCTACGGAATTATTGGTGCTAATGGTGCCGGTAAATCCACTTTCCTAAAAATACTTACAGGAAAACAAGAACCTACCACAGGAAATGTTTCGCTGGAACCGGGCAAAAGAATGTCGGTTTTGGAGCAGGACCACTTCGCTTATGACCAATACACCGTGCTGGAAACCGTACTAAGAGGAAATAAAAAACTTTTTGAAATAAAAGAGGAAATGGATGCCTTGTACGCAAAACC